>NZ_JBYCCV010000032.1:0-39929 GCF_057473825.1 Aliterella sp. E5.1 | reverse complement strand
TCCCACAACTACAGCAGAAGTTAACTGATGCACTCCTTGCCATCACTCCTGAGACGATTGCTTCTCTCACTTCTTACAATTTCATCCTTGAAGCTTTATTTAGCGCAGCTTCATAAAGAATTGGTATTACGCTTAGTTTTAGAGTTCATAGCATCTTTTTTACGAGGGTTGAACACCACGCAAAAAGCACACATAGCGCTACTCTAAGTTGCTACAACAAAGCCACTACTCCCTAAATAATGGAATAGTTTATGTTGCTAGAATTCTTGAATCAGGGATAGCATCAATTATTTAGCAAATAACCGCCTGTTACTGCTGAATTTGTATTGCAATCTCACGTTTTACAAGACTTAGAAAAGCCTCAAAGACATGAAATTGCAGCACACATCCAACAATTATTGGTCTTGCTCAAGGTTGATGCGATCGCATTTTGTAACGCGAAATTTGTGCCTTAGCTCGGTGTATTTCAACCATTGCATATAATCATACTTTTGTCAAGAGGTACAAATAATTAGCCTAAATTTGTTAATACTTAGCTATACAGCCTTATTTCTTACCCAAGCCCGAAATAATTTTATTAAAGCAATTTCTCCAGTAGTTTTACTTTGTTCAATAAATTGGTTCATTTCCGTTGCTGATACTAGCGGAAAAGCACCACTAAGTTTGCGTTCAACATATTGCTTTTCTACTAGCTGATAAAAATGTAAAATCCGCCCGTTATATATCCAAATTTCTAGCACACCCAAAGCAGAATAAATGCCTAGCTTATTTACAGAACTATTAGTAATGTCAATTTCAATTGCTAAATCTGGCGGTAAATCTGTATCTAAATTTAGGGTTTGTTTACCTCTAAAAGCCCGTTCATTTTGAATGTAGTAACAATTATCCGGTTCTATTCCACGATTCTCTGATTTGAGCTTCAAACTTGTAGAACCAGCACTTTTAATTTCAATTCCTAATTCTTCTGCTAATACAACAACTAAGTTACCAAAAATACTTTTATAGCTTTCATGCTCAATCAATGGGGACATAATTTCTAAAATCCCACAGTCATAAGCAAACCTCGAACCCCTATGCTCACCTGTTTCTGTCAACAAGGTTTCAAAAGTTTCCCAGCTAATATTTTGTAATACTGTACGTTGCTCAGCAGGAATTGAAGTAGCAATCATCTTACAAAGTGGAATAATTAGGGTAAGCATTGCTCACCCTGTAAACTTCTCTAAAAAATGCTACCAAAAAACTCTACGGCTTCTTTCAAAGCAGTAATAAAAACATCAATTTCGGCACGAGTATTGTAAAAAGATAAACTAGCTCGTGCGGTAGATTGCGCTTTTAAGTAACGATGCAATGGTTGAGTACAATGATGTCCCGCACGAATCGCTACCCCAGCTTCATCTAACATGGTAGATAAGTCATGTGGATGCACATCTCCCGCCGTAAAAGAAGCAAGAGCGGCTCTACCCAAACCTGCTACTTTCGGTAAAGGACCATAGGTGCGAATTTGGGGAATTTGAGCTAGTTGCTCAAATAAATATCCGGTTAATTCGGCTTCATAGGTATAGATCTTATCCATACCAATATTACTAAGATAATCTACTGCTGCTCCTAATGCGATCGCTTCGGCAATAGCTGGCGTACCTGCTTCAAATTTATGAGGCAAATCTGCATAGGTAGCATGGTCTAGGTATACATCGGCAATCATCTCGCCACCGCCCAAAAATGGAGGCATAGAGCGCAGTAATTTTAGCTTGCCATACAAGAAGCCAATACCTGTAGGAGCGCACATTTTATGACCAGAAGCAACTAGCCAGTCGCAATCTAACTTCTGTACGTCGATAGGCATATGAGGGACGCTTTGGCAAGCATCAATTAATACCTTCGCGCCGTGCTTATGAGCAATTGCGGTAATTTCTTGAACAGGATTAATACAGCCTAAAGTGTTGGAAACATGAACAACTGAGACTAATTTTGTTTTGTCGGAAACTAGAGTTTTAAACTGTTCTAAATTAAATTCTTCCGTTTCTGTTAATTCAACAAACTTTAGCAGCGCTCCAGTTTTTTGTGCCAACAATTGCCAAGGAATTAAATTGCTGTGGTGTTCCATCACCGACAGAATAATCTCATCGCCAGCGTTTAAATTGCTAGTACCCCAACTATAAGCAACTAAATTAATAGCCTCCGTTGCATTCCGAGTAAAAACAATTTCTTGACGAGAAGCTGCATTTACAAAAGCTGCAATTTTATCTCGCGAACCTTCGTAAGCATCGGTAGCTTTGGCGCTAAGAGTATGTACGCCCCGATGAACATTAGAATTATATTGCTCGTAATAGTCGCGTAAAGCATTTAAAACTTGAATTGGCTTTTGCGAAGTAGCGGCGTTATCCAAATACACCAAAGGCTGTTCGTTGACTTTTTGGTGCAAAATTGGAAAGTCAGCGCGGACTAAATCGGCAAGAGTTTTTTCTTTAGTAACTGTCATTTTTGATAAATAATGAATTTACTTATTTTCTAACTGTGGAAAAAGACTTAACAGCAGCATTTAAACTTTCGCGCAACGAATTTATTGGCAATTGATTGATAATTTCCGCCGCAAAAGCATTAACTAAAAGGTTACGGGCATCGCTGGCATTTATACCGCGACTTTGTAAGTAGAAAATCTCATCATCTTCTAACTGACTTACCGTTGCACCGTGAGAACATTTGACATTATCCGCCGTAATCTCTAACTGAGGCTTAGTATCAATTCTTGCTCTCGAAGACAGTAATAAATTGCGATTTAACTGCGCTGCATTAGTTAATTGAGCAGGTTTAGGGACAAAAACTTTGCCGTTAAAAACGCCATGCGCCCGATCTGAGACAATACACTTATGTAACTGATTGGTCGTACCATGAGGATAATTAAGAGCGATCGCACTATGAGTATCGCCGATTTGATTACCAGAAAGTGCGGTTAATCCAAATAAATTAGTATCCGTTTGTTCGCCAGCTTGGAATACTTCTAAATTGTGACGCGACAGTTTACCGCCAAGACTCACCGCGTAGCAAGTATAGCGACTATCACGGGCTTGAGAAACCGCCGTTTTACCGATATGAACAGCCTCTAAACTTTCCTGCTCAATTCTAGTATGGCTAACTTCAGCATTCTCCTCTACCCAAATTTCCGTAACGGAATTGGTAAAGTAAACCGATTTGTCGGCGTTTGCAGCGTTTTTGTATTCTTCAATTACCGTCACCTTACTACCAGATTCCGCCACTAGCAAGCAACGCGGCTGAGAAATGATTGGTTGTTCGCTTGTAGAAACAAATGACAGATGAATAGGAGTATCGACTACAACATTTTTGCCTACCCATACAATCGCTACATCACTTATACCAGAAGTATTTAAGGCTGTAAAAACTTCTGACGCACCTTGTTGCTGCGCTAGATATTTTTTGATTCGAGAGCGATGAGCTATTGGTAAACCAGCTAAATTACTAACTGTAATACCATCGGGTAAATCTGCAACTGCCGATAATTGGGGATTGTAAACGCTATTGACAAATACTAAACGGCTATTTGCAGCTTCCGGCAAAATTGACGATGAAATATCTATTTGCGGTGCAGGATTCTCGCTAAACTTTAGTTGACGCAGAGCCGATAAATCAGTGAAACGCCATTCTTCGTCTCGCGTTGTGGGTAAGGTGGCAAGATGGATTAGAGGAGAAGTGCGCTCGCGCAATTCCTGCAACAATAATACTAATTCTGGCTCTAGTACCGCGATTTTTTGTGCCTGACACTGCCTTAATAAGTCGCTGAGATAAGCATCTCTATCTTTTAGCTCAAGATTGCTAAGTAACTGCATACTTACCCTACCTCCGTTACCGCTTGCTCTAGCACCCACTCATAACCACGTGATTCTAATTCCAACGCCAACTCTTTACCGCCACTCTTAATAATGCGCCCTTCTGCCATCACATGAACGTAATCCGGGACAATATAATTTAGCAAACGTTGGTAGTGAGTAATTAAAATCGTCGCATTATCAGGACTTGCCAACTGATTGACACCATTAGCAACAATTTTCAGCGCATCAATATCTAATCCTGAATCTGTCTCGTCTAAAATTGCTACTTTCGGCTCTAATACTGCCATCTGCAGAATTTCGTTGCGCTTTTTCTCTCCGCCAGAGAAACCTTCATTCACGCTACGACTAAGAAAAGCTGGATTCATTTTGACAATTTCTAGCTTCTCTTGCACCAATTCATCAAAATCAAAAGAATCTAATTCTTCTAAACCCTGCTGTTTGCGGCGAGAATTGTAAGCCACGCGCAAAAAGTCCAAGTTACTTACTCCTGGAATCTCTAACGGGTACTGAAACGCGAGAAATACACCCGCTCTCGCACGTTCTTCCGCCTCCATTTCTAGCAACTTTTCGCCTTGAAAAGTTACTTCTCCAGCAGTCACGTCATAAGCCGGATGTCCAGCTAAAACCTTAGAAAAAGTGCTTTTACCCGAACCGTTTGGGCCCATAATTGCATGAATCTCTCCGGCTTTTACTTCCAGATTCACACCCTTCAAAATCGAATTACCATCTACTTGAGCCGTCAAATCTCTTACTGACAGCAAAACATCGCTATTTTCAACAATCATTCTTTCTATTCTTCCCTGTTACCTTTCGTTTAAAAGGCAGGCTTTTCACCTGCCTTTCAAATTAACCTACACTTCCTTCTAACTTCAGACTCAACAACCTATCTGCTTCTACAGCAAATTCCATTGGTAATTGATTAAATACATCCTTACAGAAGCCGCTAATCATCATTGAAATTGCATCTTCTGCGGAAATACCCCGTTGAGAGAAGTAAAATAATTGATCTTCGCCGATTTTGGAAGTAGACGCTTCATGTTCTACCTTTGCCGCCGGATTTTGTACCTGAATGTACGGAAAAGTATTCGCACTAGCATTATCGCCAATCAGCATCGAGTCGCATTGGGAATAATTCCGCGCTCCTTCAGCTTTCGGGTTAATTTTTACTAACCCGCGATAGCTATTGGATGAGCCACCCGCCGAAATTCCCTTAGAAATAATCGTGCTGCGAGTATTTTTACCCACGTGGATCATTTTTGTTCCAGTATCTGCTTGCTGTTTGTGATTGGTTAGCGCTACAGAGTAAAATTCACCTACGGAGTTGTCGCCTACAAGTACGCAACTAGGATACTTCCAAGTAATCGCTGAACCTGTTTCTACTTGCGTCCAAGAAATCTTAGAATTGACTCCCTGACACAATCCCCGCTTGGTAACAAAGTTATAAATTCCACCTTTGCCATTTTCGTCGCCAGCGTACCAGTTTTGAACCGTAGAGTATTTGATCTCCGCATTGTCCAAAGCTACTAATTCTACTACCGCCGCGTGTAGCTGGTTTGTGTCGTACATGGGGGCTGTACAGCCCTCTAGATACGAAACTGAACTTCCTTCCTCAGCGACAATTAATGTCCGCTCAAACTGCCCAGTATCGCCGCTATTGATGCGGAAATAGGTGGATAGCTCCATTGGACACTTAGTATTTTTGGGAATGTAAACAAAAGAGCCATCGCTAAATACAGCACCGTTTAAAGCTGCAAAATAGTTGTCGGCGGCGGGGACAACGCTCCCTAGATACTTCTGCACCAATTCGGGATGTTCTTTCAAGGCTTCGGAAATTGAGCAGAAAATTACGCCATCTTTAGCTAGTTTTTCTTTGAAGGTGGTAGCTACAGAAACGCTATCAAAAATTGCATCTACCGCAACGTTGGATAGACGTTTTTGCTCGGATAAAGAGATTCCTAGCTTTTCAAAGGTTTCTAAAAGCGTGGGATCAACTTCCTCTAAGCTGTTGAGCTTGGCTTTCTGCTTGGGAGCAGAGTAATAAATAATATTTTGATAATCAATAGTTGGATACTTGACATTGGGCCAAGTAGGTTCGGTCATTCTCAGCCATTGACGATAGGCTTTGAGCCGAAACTCTAACATAAATTCCGGTTCTTCTTTTTTCGCCGAAATCAAGCGAACTACATCTTCACTGAGACCACGAGGAATCGTGTCTGCCTCAATGTCGGTGATAAAACCGTACTTGTAGGGTTGGTTAACTAACGTTTTGACAGTTGCACTCATCAGTAGTGTTCTCTCGCGTTCTCTAATGAATCTTGTTTGTTAGCGGATAAACCACTAACTTCTTTCTCTTTAAGGTGGCAGACGGGAAGTCGCCATTTTTGTAAATGGCTTTCACTATATAGTACGATTAAAGCAACACATTTGTTGTTTAATGTATCTCCATTTTAAGCTACATTAACAACAGGTATGTTGTCAAAGTGAAATTTTTTTGGGAAAAAGATGGCGATCGCACAGCAGCCCTCCACCAAGCAAGACATTCTGCAATATCTAGGGCAGCATTCTTCAGCCACCGCTCAAGAATTGGCAACAAAGCTAGAAATTAGTCAGCAAGCAGTGCGCCGCCACTTGAAAGATTTAGCTAATCAAGAATTAATTTCGTACAGCCCGAAGTCTCAGCAAATGGGTCGTCCTCAACACGCTTACAAAATTAGCAATAAAGGGCGCGAAAGTTTAAACAAGTCTACAAGTCAAAACTATAGTGCTTTTGCTGTCTCCCTCCTAGGAACTTTATCCGAAACTGTAGGAGCAGAGCAAGTTAGTCAAATTTTGAGCAAGCAATGGCAGCGTAAAGCCATAGAATACCGCGAAAAATTGGGTAATGGTTCTTTAGAAAATCGCGTAGCTAAACTTGTAGAGCTCAGAAAAGCTGAGGGTTTTATGGCAGAGTGTCATTCTTTAGAGTCTAGCGACGGTTTTATCATGACCGAACACAACTGCGCTATTTCTAACGTTGCAGAGTCTTTTCCGGGAATTTGCGGACATGAATTAGAGATGTTTGCTCAAATATTGCCAGATTGTACCGTCGAGCGTACCCATTGGATAATTAATGGAGAACAGCGCTGTGGTTATTTAGTGCGATCTCGTTAAAAATGTCTAAGCTTGTCACCTATAGCCCTGCTCATACAATAGTCCCGACCTACGAGTGTTTCAATCGCTGTACATACTGCAACTTTCGTACAGATCCCGGTAAAAGCGACTGGCTGAGTTTGGATACAGCAAAAAAACAGCTATTACTGCTCCAAAGTCAAGGAATTTGCGAGATTTTGATTCTAAGCGGTGAAGTTCATCCCAATTCACCCCGCCGTCAAGTATGGTTTAAACTAATTTACGATCTATGCGCTCTTGCTCTTTCCCTGGGATTTTTGCCTCATACTAATGCAGGCATTTTGAGCTTTACAGAGATGGCTAAATTAAAAGCTGTCAATGTATCGATGGGATTGATGTTAGAGCAGTTAACACCCAAATTATTGCAAACTGTACATCAACACGCACCGAGTAAAATTCCAGAAGTACGATTACAACAATTAGAATGGGCGGGAGAATTACAAATTCCTTTTACAACGGGGTTGCTGTTAGGGATTGGGGAAACGATCGCAAATTGGAGAGAAACTTTAGAAGAAGTCGCACACCTTCATCAACGCTACGGTCATATCCAAGAAGTTATTTTACAGCCTCATAGCCCCGGAAGTCAGCAAGAGTTAGCTGCACCAGGTTTTGACTTACAGCAGTTGCCAAAAGTGATCGCTATAGCTAGGCAAATTTTACCACCAGATATCGCCATTCAGATTCCGCCCAATTTAGTTGTATATCCCAGCTTATTACTTGCCTGTTTAGAAGCGGGAGCTAGAGATTTGGGCGGGATTGGCATTAAAGACGAAGTTAACCCCAATTATCCGCATTTGCACTCTCAATACTTAGCAAAAATATTAGATTCCTGGAAACTCGTACCGCGTTTACCTGTTTATCCTCAATATCAGTCCTGGCTAAATGAGGAATTGCAAGCAAAATATCAAACTTGGTGCGATCGCCTTCTAAAATCTAGCCAGAAAGTTACTCAAAGCAACGCAATTTTGTAAAATAGAATTATTGGATTTGGGAACCATTTACTGGTTAAAACGCTTATAGAAACTATATACGGAAACCTTCAAGGGCTAAAATCTAGCCAAATCAAACAATTACAGAAACTTTATCATCAGCGACTACCAGGTGATCGCTTGACTACGCCAGAATTTGCCCAAAGACTCGCTGCCATTAGCACCGAAATCAATCAGCCTATATGCACCTATTTCAATCGCCGGGGACAGGCAATTCGTGTAGGTGTTGGTACGCCCCGTCAAACCCAAATTCCCCCCCTAGAATTGCCCCGTTATGGTGCGGAAAGATTAAGCGGGATTAGGTGTATAACTACCCAACTAAAAGCCGAACCGCCAAGCGAAGCTACTTTAACGGCGATGGCGCTCCAGCGATTAGATAGTTTAATCGTCCTAAACGTTACAGGCTCAGGCTTTGAGAGACGCGGCGGCGGTGCGACAGGTTATGTCAAAGAAGCTTATATTGCTAACCTCACCCCCGAAGACAGTTCAAAATGGAATGTATCGCCACCATTGAGCCTAGATATTGTTGTTAATCAAGATTTTATTGACTTAGTAGACGAAATAGAAGGGCGGTTTCAGCAAGAGTTTGTCGCTCAAAAAGTAGATAGCGATCGCGATCGCGTTTTATTGGTAGGAATGCTTACTGATGGCATCACACCCCAACAATTTAAAGATACCGTAGCTGAATTAGAACGCTTGGTAAATACCGCGGGGGGGGAAGTATTGCAAGTAGTACAGCAAAAGCGATCGCGTCCTCATCCCCAAACCGTAGTTGGCGAGGGAAAAGTTCAAGAAATTGCTTTAACAGCCCAAACTTTGGGAGCAAATCTAATTGTCTTTGATCGCGATCTTTCCCCGGCGCAGGTGCGTAACTTGGAAATCCAAATAGGGATTAGAGTTGTAGATCGTACAGAAGTAATTTTAGATATCTTTGCTCAACGCGCCCAATCTAGAGCCGGAAAACTGCAAGTAGAACTCGCTCAACTTGAATATATGCTGCCGCGATTGACGGGTAGAGGGCAAGCCATGTCAAGGCTGGGTGGTGGTATTGGAACGCGCGGACCTGGGGAAACTAAACTAGAAACTGAAAGGCGAGCGATCGCCCGGCGAATTAGTAGATTGCAAACGGAAGTAAATCAACTGCAAGCTCATCGTTCGCGGTTACGCCAGCAGCGCCAACACAAAGAAGTACCGTCAATTGCGATCGTTGGTTATACAAATGCTGGAAAATCAACGCTGTTAAACGCTTTGACTAATGCTGAAGTTTACACTGCCGATCAATTATTTGCCACTCTCGATCCTACTACCCGCCGGATGCTTCTACCGGACGCAGTGACAAGTAGACCTAAGCAGATTGTGCTTACAGATACGGTAGGATTTATCCACGAATTGCCAGCGTCGTTAATGGACTCTTTTCGGGCAACTTTAGAAGAAGTTACCGAAGCCGATGCTTTGCTGCACGTCGCAGATTTGTCTCATCCAGCTTGGCATAGTCAAATTAGGTCAGTCATGAGTATTTTGGCAGAAATGCCTATTACTCCGGGACCTGCGTTAGTGGTTTTAAACAAAATTGATTGCGCCGATAGCGAGACATTAGAACTTGCTAGAGAGGAATTTCCTCAAGCTGTATTTATCGCTGCACGCGATCGCTTGGGCTTAGAGACTTTGCGATCGCGAATTTCTCAGCTAATTCGCTATGCTGTTGCTTCCTAAATGACAGGGACACACTCAATTAGTGTCCCTTATTGCAGCAGTAATACCACCACTTGTAATAAACCAATTACAAACCCTAGTAAACCACCCAAATTAACGATCGCCTGCAATTCATTTTTGACAATTCCTTCAATTGCCTTTTCCAAATCTGCCGCCGATGTAGACTTGACACGATCGACAATTACTTGGTCAATGGACAAAATAGGAATCGCTTGGGCAACAATTGCCTCTAAATCTTTTTCTAGATAACGTTCTAATAGTAAAGCTAGTTCTTTACTCACAACTTCAAGAGAACTCCCTAGCGCGGCGGAATTTCTCAATCGATTGAGTAGCAAGTTAGCCGTATTATCCCAATCAATAGAGTCATTAAACCCTTGTAAAAAATCCATACCGCGCGTTTGCACGTAACCCCGGATAGTATCGCGGGTGGTTTTTCTTAGCTGTCGCACGGTAGAAACAGGCAAGTTTTGTAAGGATATACTTCTCAACCAGGTTTTGAGGCGATCGCGTACTGCTAACGATTTGATTAATTCTGTTAATCGCTCGTTGGTTGCTTCTTTTTCATCCAAACAAAAAGCCCGTAACCGAGTTAGCGTATTGCGTAAACCAAATAAATTAGCGACTACCCAGTAAGTACCGCTTGCTTTTTCTCTAAATCCTTCATCGATTAACTGAATCGTGCGATCGGTCAAAAAGTCAATAATTAACTGTCTAATCGCATCCGGTGGCAATACTACTTGCAATAGCCAATCAGCCAGCTTAGTTGCTTGATCTTCGCTGAGTTGAAAATCTAATAGTACTTGGTCAAATATTTGATTAATTTGCGTTTCTAAAAAGTCCTCGCGCCGCGCTAAAACTTTTAGTAAACGTGGCAAAGATTGCCCTACCAAGTCTTTGAGGATACCAGCGACAATTTTGGTACTTTTTTGCTCTTTATCTACCCGCACCTGCTCTAGAGCAAGCTTTAATAGCCACAGAATGCCCGCTTGGACTCTTTCCGGTTGTAGTAATCGCCGCGCCAGTTTTTGTAATTCATCGGGCGTTAGCAGCGAACCCATAATTGTATCGGAGACTCGTTTGGCTAAACGCTCTTGGTTGCGAGGAATTAAGCCAGGAGTAAAAGGTAGTCGTCGTTTACCAATATAAAGCGCTCGGTAAGGACGAAACAGCATTTTAATGGCTATATCATTAGTGAAATAACCAATAATTCCACCTACTACAGGTGGAGCAACGTAAAGCCACAAATTAGACCAGTCCAAAGCAAGATTTTAATGTGTAAGATTCTCTAGCAGGTAGAAGACTGTAGTTGTTTGCGGCAAAGGCTTTTGACAATTGAAGTCTAAATAAAAGGCGATCGCACCTTTTTAACTACCAGCACTCCCATCATATCGTTGGCAATGGGGTAATGGGTGGATAAAAAACCAGCATTGTTGGCTAACTCTACTTGTTCTCGTCCGTTAGGAAATCGGTCTAAGCTAGGACTAATGTAGGCGTATTCTTTAGTTAAACCCAAGTTTTGCGCCATTGGTACAACTAAATTATCCAAATACCATTGCTGAAAACTACTCAAATAAGTATTAGTTGGACGATGAAAGTCCAAAATTGCAGCAGTAGCACCAGGCTTAAGAACTCGATACAATTCCTGGAGGCTGCGGGGAATATCTGTAACATTTCTTAAACCATAGCCCATGGTCGCAGCATCAAAAGAGTTATCAGCAAAGGGTAAATCTAGAGCATCCGCCTCTACCCAAGTTATTGGCGGATGAGGGAATTGTTTTAAAGAGCGTTGTTTAGCTACTTCTAGTTGCGCTACGGCAAAATCTGCGCCGTATACTTTACCTGTAGCCCCAACTCGCCGCGCTAGGCGCAAAGCCAAGTCTCCACTACCACAACAAGAGTCTAAACAAGTATCACCAGGCTTTGCTTTGCTCCACTTTACGGTCATTTGCTTCCAAATACGATGCTGACCTAAACTTAGGCGATCGTTCATTTGGTCGTAAACCGGAGCAATGCGATCGAAAATAGCGCGGATATCAGTTGATTCCATTAAACCTATTGCAAAAGATTTATTTAGTCTACTTTAGTAGACTTTAGCTATAAGCAAGTGGGTTTTAACCCTAGGCGAGCTAGGATGATTTTCTCATGAGTTGATTAGGTATGTAATTCCTATCTAATAACGGATTATTGCGATCGCATTTCTGTAGTTCTAGAATAAATAAGCGAACATAAAATAAATTTAACCCCCGGTTTCTTTTTAGGGGTTCTACGTTTAGTCCGTCCAATTAAAAAAATTGTTTGCTGAAATTATGACTGAACTAACACCTAATACTGTCAATAGTGACGACGAGCTATCAAACGAAGAAAGCGAAACCCTAATCCGAAATTTGCGGCAAAAACAAGGTAGCTGGGTAGAGTGGGGACTCTCTTGTGCAAAATTACAAAAATCTGGGTTGAGTCTGCAAACTATTTTTGAAGCGACAGGATTTGAGCCAATCCAGCAAAATCAGATCGTTGTAGGTTCTCAAGTTTATGCTTCTATAGAAAAATCTGGAGCCTCAGAGGAAGTGCGATCGCATTTTACAGGGCGTGGTAGCGATATTTTATACGAATTGCGTCTATTAACTCATAGCGATCGCGCGGCGGCGGCGGATTTAGTCGTTACTCACCAACTAAATATTGATGATGCGCGTGAAGTTGCTAGAGCCATTAAAGATTATTCCCGTTTATCTTCCTTACCTAACGGCTTTACTCACCATCGTGGCGATGCTGTAGCTTACTACTACTGGCGCTTGATTCGGCAAAAAAACGATATGCAAGAGCGATCGCGTTTAATTGCCAAAGGCTTGAAATTTGCTCATTCTCCTAGTGCTAGGCAGCAAATTGAGCATTTATTAATGGATTTTAGCGTTGTCCAAGCGCGATCGGCTCCTAAGCTACCCTTTTACAGGCTGCAAACCGATGAAGAATTAGCCCGAATTGTCCCTGTAGCTGGAGAAATGCCTTTGAGTAGCAATGATTTCAAAGCTGTACCGATGGTAGAAGAAATCAAACCTTTTGGGATGATAAAGTTTGCCGGAGAACAAGCATGGGTAACATTACCAGGATGGCAGGTAGTATTAAAAGCTGAAGATCCAATTGTTATATTATCTAGCGGTGAGTTCTTACCAGATGCACCAAATACTTCTACAGAACCTGTATTAGTAGTAGTAGATCGTTCTGAGCGCGAGTGGGACGCAAATAGTTATTTTATAACCGATAACTCTGGTCAAATAGAATTGCAATGGTTTGAAACTGAGCCAGACGTGCAATTGCTAGGTAGAGTTATTGTGCTAATTCGTCCTAAGAAAATTTTGGACGAAGAAATAACCAAGGATGTTTGGCAAATTGACGAGTAAAATTTGCAAATTAGGGACACTTTTGGGTGTCTCTAATTTTTGCATCTATATAGTTGGTAAGGTACGCCAATGCGGTAATGCTGCTTGGAGTCTATCAGGCAAGAATGTCTAGAAAGCGCTAACTGGGATGGATATTCTCGCCGTCTTAAATCGGGAGCAACTACCCACAAATTGAGTAATGGGGCTTTTAATGGCGGGACAAGTGCTAGTTTTTGCCATACAGATTCGTAACTATTAGGTGATCGCTCTAAAAAGACAAAATCGCCCGAATTTCTTACCTTTTCTAAGGCTAAGGCAAAGCTTAAACCTAATGCTACGTTTTGATAGTCTCTGTATCCCATGACAACTAGCAAAGGTATAGCAGGTTCTTGATTGATTGTTTGGGCAACTTGCTGAGGATTGTAGGGTTTTTGAAAGGCAAAATTAAAAATAACTAATATGCAGCTTAATAGCGAACCAAGGAAAATTAAGCTAAAAGTCTGAGCAAGTCGCTCTAGATTCCTATTCAATCCGGCGGCTACTAAAGCTAAAAAAGCTGGGTAATAAACAAAGTTATAACGCGGAGTAATCGTAATATCTTTGCCCAAAAAGTAGACAATAACCAAAAATTCCAACAAGACTACAACCGTAAAACTAGCAAGGGTAAAAGTTGATAAATTAGTGCTTGGAAGTCGCCATAAATGCCTAATTCCTTTAAAACTTAGCCATAGTACCCAACCCCCAAAAATTAATACCCCCAAACCTGACAAAATTGCTATTTTTATTGGTTGATTTTCTACAGGTAAAGCCACAATCATTAATAACCAACTAGCTAGGATTTGGTAAAACGGTGCAACATTGTGAGGCGAAGGTATCCAGCTAGTTTCTGGGCGGGTAAAATCACTTACTAAGACGGGTAGCCAAGGAATAAAACCAACAATAATCGCTAATATTGCCAGAATAAAAGCAATCTTACTATAACGAGGCAAACTGCGCCGATGCTTGTACATTACTCCTAACAAAGTCACAACTTCTGCAACCATTGCCAGAATAAAAAAGTAATGGACGTATTGCCCGATAGTATTAACCGTCACCCAAAATATCCACACGCCAAGCCTGACGCGCTTCTTGACAAGATCCTGCTGGATTTGAATTAGTCCAATTAAGGTTAAAGTAATTAGTAATACAGGCAAAGTGTAATGACGAGCTTCTTGAGAAAGGTAGACACCAAAAGGAGAAACTGCCATCATTACCGCCGCCATTAGCCCCGCCGATGGGGAAAAAGCTTTAGTATTAAGTAAATAAATTGCCGCGACTTCACTTGCTCCCCAAAAAACACTAAATGCGCGTAAAGTCCACACCCAGTTAGGCGAAATTGGATTAACTACACCAAACCAACTATGCAGCAGGCAAAAAAATAGCGGTGGATGAGTAGATTGGAGGGCAATATTTTCAGCAATGCGATCGCAGCCAACCTTTGGCTGAAAAGTAAAAATTTGCTGTAATTGATGCAGAGGAAAAACTACTTCCAACGGTACGTTATTGTAGTTGCGTCCCAGACTAAAGATAGCTGTGATAACTTCATCGAGCCACAAAAATTTGCCGTCCAAATTTCCCAACCGCAAAATAGCACCTAAAAAAAGCGCACCAGCTAGTGCTAAGTAATGTAATTTGCGATTATTCATTATTTGAAGTAATAGTATCTAAATTAAATAACTATTAATATTTATTTACACAATATTGTAAGCTAGTGTCATTGAATACAATGAGTATATTTACTCGTTAACTGGAATGGCAGTACAATTTCCTTGGCTAACTATAATAATTTTGCTACCTGCTATAGCCGCCTTACTAATTCCAGTATTACCTGACAAAGACGGTAAGCGGGTACGGTGGTATGCAGTAGGTATTGCGATCGCAGATTTGGTTTTGATATGCTACGCCTTTTGGCAAAACTACGATCCAAGCAGCGCAACTTTTCAACTAGCAGAAAGTTATGCTTGGATACCTTCTTTGAGTCTCAACTGGGCTGTTTCTGTCGATGGGTTGTCAGCACCTCTAGTTCTTTTAGCTGGATTTGTGACAACTCTAGCGATTTTTTCAGCTTGGCAAGTTGACCGCAGACCCAAACTCTTTTATATGCTGATGTTGCTGTTATATTCGGCGCAAATAGGAGTTTTTGTTGCCCAAGACTTGCTACTGTTTTTTATCATGTGGGAAGTCGAACTGGTTCCAGTTTATCTACTTATTAGTATTTGGGGTGGTAAAAAGCGTCGTTACGCCGCTACAAAGTTTATTATTTATACTGCCGCAGCTTCTATTTTTATCCTCGTAGCTGCCTTGGGCATGGCATTCTCTGGGGGTGGTGATATAACTTTTGATATCGCGCAACTTGCCCTCAAAGATTATCCTCTAACCTTAGAACTCTTTTTATATGGGGGATTGATAATTGCCTTCGGTGTCAAACTGGCGATTTTTCCAATGCATACTTGGCTACCAGATGCTCACGGGGAAGCCTCCACACCTGTATCGATGGTATTAGCTGGCGTACTCTTAAAAATGGGCGGATACGGATTAATTCGCCTGAATTTAGAACTTCTCTCCGCCGCCCACATTTACTTTGCACCGTTGCTGGCAATTTTAGGCGTAGTTAACATTATCTACGGCGCGTTAAACTCCTTTGCCCAGACAAACATGAAACGTCGTCTTGCTTACTCCTCAGTATCCCATATGGGTTTTGTATTGCTAGGTATTGCATCCTTCACTGATATTGGTATTAACGGTGCGATGTTACAAATGATTTCTCATGGTTTGATTGCATCAGTATTATTCTTCTTGGCTGGTGTAACCTACGATCGCACTAAAACAATGGCAATGAGTGAAATGTCTGGAATTGGTCAGGTAATGCCCAAGGTATTCGCACTGTTTACAATTAGTGCTATGGCATCTTTAGCACTCCCCGGAATGAGCGGTTTTGCTAGTGAAATCTTGGTATTTGTTGGGGTAACAACCAGCGATATATACAGTTCGACATTCTGCACAGTGACAGTATTTCTTGCCGCCGTTGGCGTAATTCTCACGCCAATTTACCTACTATCAATGTTGAAACAGGTATTTTACGGAACTGGTGCAGAACTTAACTGTAACCTTGATGACGATAGAGAACAAAATCAAGAAAATGAAGAAGTTTGTTTTGGTACGGATTGCGTTCTTCCCACTCAAGCGATTTACAGAGATGCAAGTTGGCGAGAACTATCAATTGCCGCTAGTTTTATCGTTTTAATTGTTGGCATTGGCTTATATCCTAGATTTACAATGCAGATGTACGATGTAAAAACCGTTGCAGTTAACACTCAAGTTCGTCAATCCTACACCCAAATAGCTCAAACAAACCCCGGAATTTATGCAAATAGAATATTGGCATCTAAAAAAATTGCTCAAGTAGAATCAGCAAAACTTTTGGGCATAGTCAAGTAAGGTTCTAGCATAAGCAAAACGTTAAAACTTGCTACCGTCAATATAGGTAACTTGAAATAGCAAGCGGTCTTCTATGAAACCTGAGTTAGAACCTCTGGGCGATCGCGCCAGGGAATATGTCAATAGCCAATTATCTACTCTCCGGCAAGAAGCTTGCAATCAAATAGAAAATAGCCTCCGTCCCGGACAACAACAAATGGCACAATGGCAAGGCGGAGAAATGGCAGTTTCCGCCGTCCCTGGGGCAGGAAAATCTACCGGAATGGCAGCCGCCGCCGCCGTTGCGATCGCTCGTTACAGTCTTCACTCCCGCAATCAACTAATTGTAGTAACTTTTACTCGTTCGGCAGCAGCAAATATTAAAGCCAAAATTCGCTACTATTTGCAAAAAAAACTATCCCTACCGCCTGCAGGTTTTAGCGTCCATACTTTGCATGGTTTAGCGTTAAATATTGCCAGCCGTTACCCCGATTTATCTGGGTTGCAGCTAGATAATTCCACCTTAATCACCCCCAACCAAAGCCATCGCCTAATTCGTACTTGTGTAGAACAATGGATTGGTAATCATCCAGGGCATTACTCCAAATTACTACAAGGGCGGCAATTTGATGGAGAAGAAACCGAGCGCTTGCGCCGTCAATCGGTATTGCGTACCGAAGTATTACCAGCTTTAGCTCATAGTGTCATCCACGAAGCCAAAAGTTCGGGAATTTTGCCCGCAGACTTACGCAAAATTAGCAGCCAATCTGATGATGAGTACGAGATTTTAGAAGTCGCTTCTGGATTGTACGAGCAGTATCAGAGCATCATGCGATCGCGCGATCTAATTGACTACGACGACATGATTTTAGGCGCTTTGCGGGTGCTAGAAAACGACAGCGCTTGTCAAATTGAACAAAACCAAGTTTTTGCAGTGTTTGAAGATGAGGCGCAAGACTCCAGCCAACTACAATCTAAGTTACTCAAAATTCTGGCCATCAATGGCGATCGCTCGACAAATTTAATTCGCGTCGGCGATCCCAATCAAGCAATAAATTCTACTTTTACCCCGGCTGACCCGATTTATTTTCGCCAGTTTTGCGAACAATGCGATCTCCAAGGACAGTTAGCCACTATGGATCGCGCCGGACGCAGTAGCAAAATTATTATTGATGCGGCTAACTTTACTTTGGAATGGGTAAATCGTACTTATAAAAGTACCAAAGCCCCCTTTCGAGTACAAAAAATTCAACCTGTAGACGCAGACGATCCGCAGCCAGAGGCTAATCCCGCTCCTGGGGGTAAAGGGTTAGAACTCTATACGCCGCGCGACATTCACCATACCGCTAGTTTAATTGGCGATCGCGCAATTAGTTTATTAACTGAACATCGCGATCACTCTTGCGCGATTTTGGTTAGAGAAAATAAACAAGGTCAGTGGTTAGCAGAAAAGCTTGCCCCCCTATGCCAAGAACATGAAATTAGTTTGTATGAAGTATCAGAGAGCGATCGCCGATCTCACGTCCCGGCGGAGATTTTAGCTTGGCTACAATTTCTCGATCGCCCCCATTCTCCCGACTATCTCAAAGCGGCTTTAGCTGTCTTAGTTCAACGCCAGCTAATCGATCGTCAAGACCTCAATGCTTTAGCTTTACTTCCCGAACAATTTATCTATCCTGCTTCCCTCGATCCACCCCAAAAAGAAGCTGCTATCAAACCGCGTAATTTGTGCCGTCAGTTGCTCCGCGCTCGGTTAGAATTGCCGCCTTATCAACTTATTTCCTTTTTAGCTTTAACTTTAAACTACGACCAAGCTGAGCTTGCTACCGCCGATAAATTAGCCGAAAGAGTAGCTCAGCAGACGGCAGGTAATAGTTCTCTTGCTGCCATGCTAACAGTACTAGGTGAAATTGTTAGCTCTGAAAGGTTTGAGCCTGTAGAAACTGATGATTTGGAGGAGCGTTTTACTCGTCCCGGTCAAATAACAATTATTACTATGCACAAAGCTAAAGGGCTTGACTGGGACTATGTATTTCTGCCTTTTTTGCATGAAAATATTATTCCTGGTAGCTTCTGGGTTCCGCCACAAACTCATTTTTTGGGTGAGTTTAGTTTGGCAGAAGTCGCCCGCGCTCAAATTCGCGCCCATCTCCACGGACAATCATCACTCCCAAATACCAATCGCGCTTGGGAGGAAGCAAAACAACTAAAAACTGCTGAGGAATTTCGTTTACTTTATGTAGCAATGACTAGAGCAAAACGCTTGTTGTGGATGTCGGCGGCACAAAAAGCGCCCTTTACATGGAGTAAACCCAATGGTTTGGATAATCGAGCGCCCTGCCCAGTTTTTCCGGCGTTGAAGCGCCAATTTCCCCAATCGGAGATCGCTCTGCAATCGTTCCATTCTGCTGAAAAAATTGAAACTTGAAATATATTGTGTTTTAATTACTGTAGTTTGCAATAAACATAGTTTTTGGAGGCAGTTATTAAAAATAATGTCAAAATTTATTGCTTCAAATAGTAGTTATTCAAAAATCTGAGATCTATGAAAGTTTGCTACTTCCTCCAAACTCACAAAAACCCTAAGCAAATTTATCGACTTGTACAAACAATCAAACATCTAAGTCCTAATGCTCAAGTTTTAATTGGTCACGATTTTAAAAACTGTCATTTAGATTTAACTCCTCTACAACATTTATCGAATGTTCATTTATTTAAAATGAGTCGTCCAGGAGTTCGTGGTGATTTTTCTTTATTGCAACCTTATTTGCAAGCTATTGATTGGTTATTTACTAACAATTCTGATTTCGATTGGCTAGTTTATCTTTCTGGTCAAGACTATCCTACTCAACCTCTTTCAGCTATAGAAAGTTTTCTGGCTACAACAGATTACGACGGATTTATAAATTATAGTGATGTTTTCAGTCATGACTCTTGGTCAAAAAGTGAGGCAAGAAAACGCTACTTTTGCCAGCACTATCGCTTGCCTAACTGGAGTAACAAAATTCTATTAAGGGTATTGATAATTCAGCAATTTACACCAATTATAATTTCTGTTTACTATGGCTGCTCAATAGGAATACCTGCAAACAAAGTACCTTTTAATGAAAATTTTGTATGTTATGGCGGTTCTCAGTGGCATACTCTTTCTAGAAAATGCGTTGAGTACATAAAAGATTTTGTGGATAACAATAAGAGTATTGTCAACTACTACAAAAAAACTTTAGTGCCTGATGAATCTTTTATTCAAACCATCTTAGCTAATAACCATAGTTTCAAGCTTTATAATGATAATAAACGCTATGTTGATTTTACTGAAAATGAGAGCGGTCATCCTCGTACTCTAGCAAGTAAGGATTACGAAACTATAACTAATGGTAGTTTTCATTTTGCTAGGAAGTTTGAACAAGATACGAATATTTTAGATATGCTAGAAACTTATATGTTTGCTGATTGTTGAAGGGAATATCAAGCTATTAAATAATTGGGCGATCGATGTTAAATTTGCCTAGTGTTTAAGCTAAAAATAAACAAATACAAGCCAAAGTTGCTACGTTGAACTAATAAAAATTGTTTCTCTAAGCGATCGCTTAATTCTGGCAAAAAAGATACTTGTTTATTATTGCCAAATTTTATAGTTAGTGATCGCTCGTACAACCGTACAAAATAAAAACTATCGACAGCAAAAAATTTCCCTGCTATTGACCTGCCTCTCTAAAGACTTAATATATTTTTTAAATCATGGACTTACAATAATTAATTAATATCTCTAGATGTCGATTAACTATTGCTATTAATCCCGACAACTTAATATGCTAATAATTACGCAGGTATTAGTATGCTCGGAGTAAACGAGGGCAACGGGCAAGTTTCGCGGATACTGTTCAAATTTTGGCGGCGTACGCCGTCGTTTGTGCGCTACATCTGGCTAGTAACAATTTATCTAATTGTATGGGCAACTCTAGACACCGTATCTCTAGCCTTTGAATCAGCGCCAGAAATCTCTGTTTGGTATCTGCCCTCAGCCCTTAATATCGTTCTTATTTTTACATTTGGCTGAAAATATATCCTTGCCCTATTTCTAAAATACATTCGTCCATAATTATTTTGTCACTGGACGCAACCTTAGTTAGGATACGCTACTAATCTCGAATTTAACTACAACACTGGGGTACGGAGGGGCTTGCGCTCTACTACTGTACAAACTGCGAATTAACCCCCGCTTGCGGCAACTGCGGGATGTAACTTGGTTTTTGGCTATTGCTGGTTAACTTACAGTGCTTTCTATGACGCACTGACAAACTTACCCAATCGAGCTTTGTTTAGCGATCGCCTAGAACAATCCTTTGAGCATGGTAAACAATTTCCAGATACTTTATATGCGGTACTTTTTATTGACTTAGATCAGTTCAAAGTTGTCAATGACAGCCTCGGACATACCCTTGGCGATCGCTTGCTGATTCCCTTGCCCGCAAACTAGAAGCTTGCCTTCGTCCTACCGATACCATTGCCCGTTTAGGAGGAGACGAATTTACAATCTTACTAGAAACTCTTTCCGATGTCAGCGACACAATCCGCATTGCCGAACGCATCCAGGCAGCACTAGCCTTACCTTTCGAGCTTGAAGGACAAGAAGTATTTGCCACCGCCAGTATTGGCATTGCCTTGAGCGCCCCAAGGTATCAGCAAGCAGGAGATATCCTCCGCGATGCAGATATTGCCATGTATCGCGCCAAACAATTGAGGACGCGCTACGAGATATTTAATCCCACCATGCACGCTAGAGCCGTTGCCCGCTTGCAGATGGAAACCGAGCTACGTCGGGCGATCGAACGTCAAGAGTTTTTGGTTTATTACCAACCGCTTGTGTCGTTAACAACGGGGCTGCTTTCAGGATTTGAGGCTTTGGTGCGCTGGCAGCATCCTCAACGCGGTATCCTTGCTCCCGCTAAATTTATACTTCTAGCGGAAGAAACTGGGCTGCTCAAATTCATCGCTCAATGGGTACTGCGCGAAGCCTGTCTTCAAATGCAACAATGGCAAGAGCAAATTCCGACTAATCCCCCTCTACTAATTAGTGCAAATCTGGGCAACAAATTGTTTGCTCAACCCAATTTTATCGAGCAAATCAGCCAAATTCTGGCAGATACAAGCTTAGATGGTCTTAACCTCAAACTAGAAATCACAGAAAACGTTTTGGCAGAAAATGACGAATCGACTATCGCAACGCTCTCGCAGATTAAAGCTTTGGGAGTGCAGTTATCGATTGACGACTTTGGTACGGGATATTCATCATTGAGCCGTCTGCATCGTTTTCCGATTGATGAATTGAAAATCGATCGCTCTTTTGTCAGTAAGATAGGTGGGGGGAAAGGCAATTTAGAAATTACCGAAACAATTTTGACTTTGGCAAATAAACTCGGCATGAGTGCGATCGCCGAAGGAATCGAAACGGCGCAGCAATTAGCACGTCTTAGAGAACTTAATTGCGCTTACGGGCAAGGTTACTGTTTTCTCTCAACCCTTACCCAGCCAAGCCGCAGAGGAGTTAATTCTAGCCAAGCCGCAGTGGTAATCTACTCCTCTACGCGATAGCCTAATTCTGCCAACCGAGTCCGCGACTGCCGCCATTTGGGTTGAACTTTGACAAATAGTTCTAGATGGACTTTGCCAGCAATTAATTTTTGAATTTGTTCGCGAGCAGCACTACCAATTGCTTTGAGCATACTTCCGCCTTTGCCAATTAATATCCCTTTTTGAGAATCGCGCTCGATATTTATAGCAGCAAAGACGCGGGTAATGGTTGGCGCTTCTTCAACTTTTTCAATCGCGATCGCGACAGAGTGCGGAACTTCTTCACGAGTTAGCAGCAATATTTGTTCGCGGATTAGTTCGCCCATAATAAACCGCTCTGGCTGATCGGTAACTAAATCGGGCGGGTAGTAATAAGGACCAACTTCGAGTTGGGCAATTAACAACTGCTGTAAGTCTACTAATCCCTCACCATTTAAAGCCGAAAATTTGACCATTTTCCATTGGTTAGCTTCAGCGATTCGTGCATAAGTAGTATCTAACATTTGAGCATCGGCGGGTGGTTGGGTGTCAATTTTGTTGATGCCCAAAATAACTGGCGTTTTGCTGTGACTAAGCATATCGACAATATAGCGATCGCCTCCTCCAGCTTCTACGGCTCCATCGACTACAAGTAACACTACATCTACTACATCGATGGCAATTCTAGCGTTTTGTACTAATACTTCCCCTAGTTGATGATGAGGTTTATGAATACCTGGCGTATCGACAAAAATTAACTGGGCTTCAGGGGTAGTTAAAATGCCGCGTAAGCGATTGCGCGTAGTTTGAGCTACAGGAGAAGTAATGGCGATTTTTTGCCCAACTAAATAATTCATCAGCGTTGATTTGCCGACATTAGGACGACCAATAATGCCAATAAAACCTGACTTAAAACCAGGAGGTGCTTGGGGAATCGTTGCTATTTCGGGTAAGTCTAAAATCTTGCCTTCGTTAGGTGTCTGGGAATCGATGTTACTTTCTGGCATACTTTTTTATCGAGGCAATAACTAAGAAACTAAATAAAGCGATCGCTTAATACTATGCTGTCAATTCCAACGGTACATTGGTTGAGACTGCTCGCAGTCTGGGAGGTTTATTCTAGAAGAATTGTCCTTCTAAGTTCCCGGTAATGTCCGCAACCTTTCGCTCAAATGAGTGCGATCGCTTAAACTATGCAACAAGGGACCGTGAGCGCCAAACTCGACTTTACTTACCGAGCCTACGGGACAGCCTAACCGAAAGCGGAAACGCCCCACATCAATACCTAGCAGGCTGCACAACATAATCCGAATGGTTGCTTTGTGGGCAACAATCAAAATATTGCCGCTACTGTAACGCTGCTTAATTTCTTCGATGACAAGTAAAGCACGAGTTGCGATCGCTACAGCGAGTTCTCCCCCAGTGGGCGGATACCATGCCGGATCTGCTGTCCAGCGAATGTAATCATCATGATAGTCACGAGCTACGGCTTCTACGGTCTGTCCTTCCCACTTGCCATAATTAATTTCTTTCAATCCGTCGCGCAATTCTAATTTTATACCCAGCTTTTCTGCTAAAGGTTTTGCCGTAGCGATCGTTCTTTGCATCGGACTTGCATAAATAGCTTGCCAATCTAGAGATTGATAAGCAACAGCAAACGCTTGCGCCATCTCAATTCCATCGGCGGTTAGTTCGGGATCGACCGAGCCACAAAAAGCATTGTCTCGACTGCATTGTGTCTGTCCGTGACGGAGTAAGTAAAGCGTTATAGTCACTTTTGCCTCTGTAATGTTTGATATTCGCTTCCTTCACTCAATAGTCTGACTTAACGCGGATAGTTAGGGGAGAAACTTATCGGCATAATGGATGCGGTGATAAGTTGGAACTTGCCTTACTACCACTTTAAGTCGGCAGCTTCGGAACCTTGTTCGCGTCGAATTTTGCTGTCTTTTTCAAACCAAGCAATTATTTGTGCTGTTGTTAAGTCTTCAATATTTACTGCATATTCTTTAGCAATGTGCTTTAACAAATTCAACGAAGAAATTGTTAGTCTTGTCAAAAACTTTTCATCAGAAGCAAGCAACGCCGCATCTACTTGATTCGAGTCTTCTAGAGTTAAAAATTGTGATGATTTAGGTTGAGCGTTCATAATGTCGATCTAATTAATCAAGTTCTGTAACTGGTATTTCTGGGGCTAAATTAGGACTGATTGGTTCTCCAGTGGAAGGGGGAATTTCTGGTATCGAGGGTAAGTTAGGTACAGGTTTAGTATCGGTACGGCGAGAACGTCTGAAATAACTTCCTAGTTTCTGGACGGTATCTGTTGAGGTTTTAGGGATCTGTATAGAGTTAGGTGTTTTTGTAGGGCTGGGAAGTGGCTCAGGAGTAGGGGTTTCTGTAGGGGTAGGGAGCAGTTCAGGGATTGGTTCTATAGGCGGCGGTATTAGTTCGGGAGTGGGGGTTTCTGTCGGGTTGGGGAGTGAAATTTTTACAGTGTAATCTTGGTCAACAATTCCCCGCGCTACATCAACCAATATTTCTCCTGTAACTAACTGCGAAAGCGTATCTTTGCTTTTGGGATCGTAAGTAATTGTTCTAGCAGTATTGTTAAAAACGTTTTTGACAAAGTTACCTTGACTGTCAATAAATTCTAGTTGTATCCAGTTTTTACCTGGCTTGAAGCCTGTAAGGTAAATGCTTTGCCAGCTATCTAACACAAAGCTTTGTCCGTTAATTGTGCATCGAATCCGCCAATTATCAAGATTATTTTCTGTGGCAGCTAGGCGCAGAGGAGCATTAGTTAAATAAAAATCTAACAAGATAGGTTCGGCTCCGTAAGTACCTTTGGGACGACTATAAGTCAAAAGTGGCAACGCTGGATTAGGATTATTGTTTTGAGTTTTAGTAAAAATATGAAATGTTGTTTGGGCATAAGCACCAGCATTTTTGAAGCTTTCATGCCAAGGACGAGCAGCAAAAACGCGCAAAGTGTGAGTACCAGGTTCTAAGTCTGGCAGCATCAAAGGTTTAGAAAGATCGTAAACAGCTATATATGGCTGGTTATCCACAATAACGTGCAAGTGAGGACCCAATTCTAGCTCCGAACTTTTAAATACAGGCAAGTCCCGAATTTGCAAACGGACTTCAACTTGGTCGTCTTGGAATACTTCATCAACTTCTGGACTAACTATAGTCACTTGTGGTTGATAAATTTCTAAGTCTCGACGCAAAGTTTGAATGGTTTCTGGAGGAGAGACTTCGATTATCTCTCCAGAAGCAACAGTTTTATTGCTAGGTGCAAGAAACGTTGGTGGCGCGTTACTTCTACTACAACTTGCTGCACTTAATAATGCGATCGCTAGCGAGACGATCCAAAACGCTTTACTCAACTTTTGCCACAATTTGCCTAACACCCTAGATTCTGCTCCTCAGCCATCAATATTATTGATATTTGTTGCTTTTGATCATCTTAAACGCCAATCGCTGCTACAGCCCGACGGGGGAGCGCTGACAATAGATAAATTTTTACAACAATTCTATAAATGCTCTTGACTTTTTTTCAATAAACTCAATTATCTGAAGAAGAAAAATTGCGATCACCTCCGACTTTGAATTATTGTTAACAAACCCTTAAAACCCCTACGGTTAACCATCTATAATTCAGCAGAAAGCAAATTTACATCATCGCTGTTCATGACTGTAAAGCTCTGGGTGCAAATCCATAAAATAGCTTGATCGGTCTCAGTACAGTTGGTAATGTTTATAATTCCTGGTTCCTTGTCTAGAGAGGAGAGTCTGAATGACGATAAGTCCTCCTGAGCGAGAGGAGAAAAAGGCAAGAGTTGTTGTCGATGTAGATCCAGTTCCTACTTCTTTTGAGAAGTGGGCGCAACCAGGTCACTTCGACCGCACCTTATCTAGAGGTCCAAAAACCACCACTTGGATTTGGAACCTCCACGCCCTCGCTCATGATTTTGATACTCATACGAGTGACTTAGAAGATATATCCCGTAAAGTCTTTGCTGCCCACTTCGGCCACCTGGCAGTAGTGTTTTTGTGGATTAGCGGGATGGAGTTTCACGGCGCTCGATTTTCAAACTATGAAGCGTGGTTAACCGACCCCTTAAACATCAAGCCTAGCGCTCAAGTTGTTTGGCCCATTGTTGGACAAGACATCTTAAACGCCGATGTTGGCGGTGGCTTCCACGGAATTCAAATTACCTCCGGCTTATTCCATGTTTGGCGGGCTGCTGGTTTTACAAGCACATTTCAACTTTATGTGACTGCCATTGGCGGTCTGGTGGCAGCAGCATTAATGCTGTTTGCTGGTTGGTTCCACTATCACAAACGCGCTCCCAAGCTGGAATGGTTCCAGAATGTGGAGTCGATGTTGAACCACCATCTAGCAGGCTTACTCGGTTTGGGTTGCCTATCTTGGGCTGGTCATCAGATTCACGTTGCTTTGCCAGTAAACAAGCTCTTAGACGCGGGTGTAGCTCCGGGAGATATCCCGTTGCCTCACGAGTTCATCTTGAACAGTCGTTTAATGGCGGAGTTGTATCCTAGTTTCGCCCAAGGGTTAACACCTTTTTGGACGCTCAATTGGGGTCAGTATGCTGACTTCCTGACCTTTAAAGGTGGGTTAAATCCACAGACTGGAGGTTTGTGGTTGACTGATACAGCACACCATCACCTAGCTTTGGCGGTGCTATTTTTGGTCGCTGGTCATATGTACCGCACTAACTGGGGCATTGGACACAGCATTAGAGAAATTCTCGAAAATCATAAGGGTCCCTTTACTGGCGACGGTCACAGAGGTCTATATGAAAATATGACCACCTCTTGGCACGCTCAGTTGGGAACAAACCTAGCAATGTTGGGATCGGTAACGATCATCGTGGCGCATCATATGTACGCGATGCCTCCGTATCCGTACCTAGCGACAGATTACGCTACTCAGCTATCACTGTTTACCCACCATATGTGGATTGGCGCTTTCTTCATCGTTGGAGGAGCCGCCCACGCTACGATCTTTATGGTGCGCGATTACGATCCTGTCGTAAACCGAAACAACGTGCTAGATCGAGTGCTACGTCATCGAGACGCGATTATCTCCCACTTGAACTGGGTATGTATGTTCTTGGGCTTCCACAGCTTCGGGTTGTACGTTCATAACGACACCATGCAAGCCTTGGGTCGTCCTCAAGATATGTTCTCGGATACAGCAATTCAATTGCAGCCTGTATTCGCGCAGTTCGTGCAAAACATTCAAACTTTAGCTCCAGGAACAACGGCTCCAAACCAGTTAGAACCTGTTAGCTATGTCTGGGGCGGTGGAATTGTAGCGGTAGGTGGCAAAATTGCCATGATGCCGATGGCGCTGGGTACGGCGGACTTTATGATCCACCACATTCACGCTTTCCAAATCCACGTCACAGTGTTGATTCTCCTCAAGGGCTTCTTGTTTGCCCGCAACTCCCGCTTGATTCCAGACAAAGCGAACTTGGGTTTCCGGTTCCCTTGCGATGGACCAGGACGGGGCGGCACTTGCCAAGTATCCGGTTGGGATCACGTATTCCTAGGATTATTTTGGATGTTCAATACCATTGCGATCGCGGTTTACCACTTTAGTTGGAAAATGCAGTCGGATGTGTGGGGAACGATAGATGCCGATGGAACTATAGCGCATATCACTGGAGGCAACTTTGCCCAAAGTGCAATCAACATTAATGGTTGGTTGCGTGACTTCCAGTGGGCGCAAGCAGCGCAGGTAATTCAATCCTATGGCACTTCGCTATCGGCTTACGGATTGCTATTCTTGGGCGCTCACTTTGTTTGGGCATTTAGTTTAATGTTCTTGTTTAGTGGTCGTGGCTATTGGCAAGAACTAATCGAATCGATTGTCTGGGCGCATAATAAGCTGAATTTTTCCCCAGCAATTCAACCCCGCGCTCTGAGTATTATTCAGGGTCGAGCGGTGGGAGTGGCGCATTTCCTCTTAGGAGCGATCGTCACTATTTGGGCTTTCTTTGAAGCCCGAATTATCTCGGTAGGTTAGCGGTCAGCTTTCAGGGGTCAGTACTTCAGCAAGTGCTGACAACTGAAAGCTAAATGGAAGCAAATTCATAAAACCTATGGCAACAAAATTTCCAAAATTTAGCCAGGATCTTGCCCAAGACCCGACAACGCGTCGGCTCTGGTACGGGATTGCTACAGGCAACGACTTTGAGAGCCACGATGGCATGACAGAAGAAAATCTTTACCAAAAGATTTTCGCAACCCACTTTGGTCATGTGGCAATCATCTTCCTGTGGACCTCTAGCCTCCTGTTCCACGTTGCTTGGCAAGGCAACTTTGAACAATGGATTAAAGATCCCCTCAACGTTCGTCCGATTGCTCATGCGATTTGGGACCCTCACTTTGGTAAAGCCGCAGTCGATGCCTTTACTCAAGCTGGGGCGACCTATCCAGTTAATATTGCTTATTCTGGTGTGTACCACTGGTGGTACACGATTGGGATGCGGACAAATAACGAACTATATACTGGAGCCGTGGGCTTATTGCTACTAGCAGCAGTATTTCTGTTCGCAGGTTGGCTCCACTTGCAACCGAAGTTCCGTCCCAGCTTGTCTTGGTTCAAGAGTGCCGAGCCACGCTTAAATCACCACTTGGCAGGTTTGTTTGGAGTTAGTTCTTTAGCTTGGGCTGGTCACTTAGTCCACGTTGCTATCCCCGAATCTCGCGGACAGCACGTAGGTTGGGACAACTTCCTTACAACATTGCCTCACCCCGCAGGCTTGCGTCCTTTCTTTACGGGTGACTGGGGTGTTTACGCCCAAAATCCAGATACGGCAGATCAAATATTTAGTACTTCTCAAGGTGCGGGTACAGCAATTCTTACCTTCTTAGGTGGATTTCACCCCCAGACCCAATCGCTGTGGCTGACCGATATGGCTCACCACCACTTAGCGATCGCAGTAATCTTTATTATTGCGGGTCACCAGTACCGCACCAACTTCGGGATTGGTCACAGCATTAAAGAAATGCTGAATGCCAAGAACTTCTTTGGCGTTAAAACCGAAGGTCAATTCAACTTGCCTCACCAAGGTCTGTACGACACCTACAACAATTCGCTGCACTTCCAGTTGTCTATTCACTTAGCAGCTTTAGGTACAGCGCTATCGTTAGTAGCACAGCATATGTACGCCTTACCTCCCTATGCTTTTATTGGGCAGGACTTCACAACCCAAGCAGCTTTATATACCCATCACCAGTACATTGCTGGATTCTTGATGGTAGGAGCTTTCGCCCACGCCGGAATTTTCTGGGTGCGCGATTATGACTCCGAACAAAATAAAGGCAACGTATTAGACCGCGTGTTGAAGCACAAAGAAGCGATTATTTCTCACCTCAGTTGGGTGTCGTTATTCTTGGGTTTCCACACTTTAGGCTTGTACGTCCACAACGATGTAGTAGTTGCTTTCGGTACTCCTGAAAAGCAAATCCTGATCGAGCCAGTATTTGCACAGTTCATTCAAGGCGCTCACGGTAAGGTATTGTACGGTTTTGATACTTTACTATCTAATCCTGATAGCGTAGCTTCTACGGCTGGTGCTGCTTGGCTACCTGGTTGGTTAGATGCCATCAATAACGGTACTAACTCTTTATTCTTGACTATTGGACCTGGCGACTTCCTAGTCCACCACGCTTTTGCGCTCGGTATTCACACTACCGTGTTGATTTTGGTCAAAGGTGCTTTGGATGCTCGTGGTTCTAAGCTGATGCCCGATAAAAAGGACTTCGGTTACTCCTTCCCTTGCGACGGTCCTGGTCGTGGCGGTACTTGCGACATCTCTGCTTGGGATGCCTTCTACCTTGCCATGTTCTGGATGCTCAACACGATTGGTTGGGTGACGTTCTACTGGCACTGGAAGCATTTAGGAGTATGGCAAGGCAACGTAGCTCAGTTTAACGAGTCGTCAACTTACCTCATGGGTTGGCTAAGAGATTATCTCTGGCTGTACTCGGCTCAGTTAATCAACGGTTACAACCCTTACGGGATGAATAACTTGGCTGTCTGGTCTTGGATGTTCTTATTCGGACACCTAGTTTGGGCAACAGGATTCATGTTCTTGATTTCCTGGAGAGGTTACTGGCAAGAATTGATCGAAACTCTAGTTTGGGCGCACGAGCGTACACCGCTTGCTAACCTAATTCGCTGGAAAGACAAGCCCGTTGCTATGTCTATCGTTCAAGGTCGTTTGATTGGACTTGCTCACTTCACAGTTGGCTATGTCTTAACTTACGCAGCCTTCCTGATTGCTTCAACTGCTGGTAAATTTGGTTGATAATTTCAATTAAAGTGTAGTTGAATAAATCAAATCCCCTGCCTAACGGTGGGGGATTTTTTTATAAAGTAGTATTACAGCTTGATAGATAAAATTAAAGAAAAAGTTGATTTCGAGTAAAGAAAAAGTTGATTTCGAGTTTAGGTATCAACAGTGAGGGATATATGACGCAAGCTCTGCCTAAATTAGTAAGCTTTGAGAAATTTGTAAATTGGAAGCCTAGCAACGGTTGCTATGAACTACATAAGGGGGTAATCGTTGAAATGGCGCAACCATTAGGCGACCATGAAGAAATAATTGCATTTTTGATTGAAAAATTCACTTTAGAATATAGTCGCCTTAGTCTACCTTATGGTATTCCTAAAACAGCATTAGTCAAACCGCCGGAGAGTGAAACAGCTTACTCGCCAGATGTACTGCTGTTGAACCGTTCTAATTTAACAACAGAACCGAGATGGAAAAACCAGTCAACAGTTAGTTATGCCCAATCAATTCCATTAGTAGTAGAAGTTGTAAGTAGTAATTGGCGCGATGATTACCTAAATAAAGCTGGCGATTATGAGAAAATAGGGATTCCTGAATATTGGATTGTTGATTATCTGGGTTTGGGTGGAAGACGGTTTATTGGCAACCCCAAGCAACCAACGGTTTCAATTTATCAACTCGTGGAAAGTGAATATCAAGTTAGTCAGTTTAGAAAAAGCGATCGCATTGTATCGCCAACGTTCCCCCAATTAAATTTAGCTGCTCAAGAAATTTTTGATGCTGGCTTATCAAGTTCTTAAAGATAAAGTTCAAACAATTGGATAGATTTAATGCTAGTTGATAATCAAGGTATTAATTGTATTCAAAAATAATTTTATTGTTATAACTCACCTTGTATATTACATATAATTATGGAGGAATTATTTATGGCATTGGTATTTTTTATACATGGTGTTGCTACAAAAGATTCAGGATATTCAAGAAAATTAGAAGCTTTAATTAGAGAAGAATTTAATAAGAAAGATAAGCCTCTGCCGCATTTCTACGCCAGCTTTTGGGGGAATATTCTGAAGCAAACAGGGCAGATTTGGAATTGGGTTCATGAAGATTTGCAAGATTTTAAAAAATTCCATCCAAATGTTGATGCAAAAGCCATTTTTCGCTATCAAGACTTTAGGCAAGATTTTATTTCTGAGTTTTTTGGAGATATCCTTACTTACTTCAATAACGCTAGTTCAATACCTACTATCTTTTTTCGCGATAAGTATATTTGGGCTGATGCGAATGGAGCAGAAAGAGGAGCGCGTACTTTTGGACAAGCTCATGCAGCAATGGCTATAAGAGTATCTGATAGTCATGGTTACTATTGGGGTAGTCGTGGGTACAGCCCGTTTGGTAGTTGCTAACATCTTGGGTGACTGTAGTGCGATAGATTCAGCACTGATTGACAATAACTAGCGCGATCGCACATCTAAACAACTTTAATTAGCAAGCCGTAATATATTCAAAGCAACAGCTTCCGCCACCTTAATTCCATCAATCCCCGCAGAGAGTATACCACCTGCGTAGCCAGCGCCTTCTCCCGCCGGATAAAGACCTTGAGTATTCACTGATTGATAGTTCTCTTGGCGTTTAATCCGAATTGGCGATGAAGTGCGAGTTTCAACTCCTGTCAAAATAGCATCGTTCATTGCAAAGCCTTTAATTTGTTTATCAAAAGCCGGAAGCGCTTCGCGAATGGCAGCGATCGCATAATCGGGCAAACTCTGACTCAAATCGCTCAAATGAACCCCCGGAGCATAAGATGGCTGAACTGTGCCTAACGCTGTAGAAGGGCGATTAGCAATAAAGTCTCCTACTAACTGCCCTGGAGCATAATAATTGCTGCCACCCAGTTCAAAAGCCCGTTCTTCCAAACGCCGTTGAAAATCAATTCCAGCTAAAGGATGACCTGGATAATCGTCTGGTGTAATACCGACAACGATCGCACTATTTGCGTTACGTTCGTTGCGCGAGTATTGGCTCATGCCATTTGTAACCAATCGTCCCGGTTCCGAGGCGGCAGCTACCACAAGTCCCCCTGGACACATACAGAAGCTATAAACAGAGCGCCCATTTTGGCAGTGATGAACCAGTTTGTAATCGGCAGCACCTAAAAGTTTATGACCTGCCTTTTCCCCAAAACGAGCAACATCAATAATTGGCTGTGGATGTTCGACTCGAAAGCCAATGGAAAAAGGTTTAGGTTCGATGTAAACCCCCCGCTCGAACAGCATTTGAAACGTATCGCGGGAACTATGTCCCACAGCTAAAACTACATGATTGCTGGCGATATATTCTCCACTTGCAAGCGTGACTCCCCGCACTTGACCATTCTCAATATCGATATCTTCTACGCGACTATTAAACTGAATTTCGCCGCCGAGGGATTCAATAGTGGCGCGGAGGCTTTGAACTATACCCACCAGTTTAAACGTGCCGATGTGGGGTTTATTTACATATAAAATCTCTGGGGAAGCGCCAGCATTGACAAGTTCAGTAAGAACTTTGCGCCCGTAATGTTGAGGATCTTTAACTTGGCTGTAGAGTTTACCATCAGAAAACGTACCCGCTCCCCCTTCGCCAAATTGAGCATTAGATTCTGGATTTAGATTTTCTTTGTTTTTCCAGAAAGCAAAAGTATCCACCGTGCGATCGCGTACTGCTTTCCCCCGCTCTAACAGAATTGGGCGAAAACCCATCTGTGCCAGTAATAAGCCTGCAAACATCCCACAAGGTCCCGTACCGATCACAATCGGTCGGGTTTCGTTAGAACTTGGGGCTTTTGCTACTAAACGATAGCTCATGTCTGGTGTGATGCTAATATGCGGATCTTTTTTAAAGCGATCGCGAATTAGGTTTTCTTTGGTCGTTTCTACATCCAGAATATAAACAAGAGTAATCTCGCCTTTTTTCCGAGCATCGTAGCTGCGCTTAAAAATTGTATAGCCGATTAAGTCGGCGGGGGTGATTTGAAGCTTTTTGAGGATAGCAGTCTCGATCGCTTCTTGTGGATGATCGAGAGGAAGCTTCACTTCAGTTAGTCGTAACATAGTCAATAAAAATGGCTTGATTGAAATTAATTTTCGCTGGCTTCGGGATTTTTTCTAGCCTAATACAGTTCGTATTTCATTAACTGACAAGGTAAAGCGCCATTCAACACCGCCGTCCGTTGGGATGATTTCAGCCCTATACACAGAGCTAATTCCTTATTTCCACTTAACACAAAAGCAGTCCAGCCTTTGAAGCGTTGTTTTAGCACGTCGCCTAAAAGTTTATAAAATGCCCCTAAGTCGCTTTCTCGCCCCAACCGTTCGCCATAAGGGGGATTGCAAAACAACACTCCACTATCGGAAGGAGCAACAACTTCGCTCAAGTCCATTTGCGAAAACCAGACGCGATCTAATACGCCGCAATTTGTCGCATTGGCGATCGCACTTTCAATTGCGTTTTCATCGCGATCGCTACCCCAAATCGGCGCGGAAAGGCTATCTTTTTGGCTATTTTTAGCTGATTCAATTAGTTCCTCTAAAAGTGTCAAGTCAAAATCAAGCCAAGTTTCAAACCCAAAACGTTCGCGAAATAACCCTGGGGCAATATTGAGTGCTTTTAAACAAGCTTCTAATGGTAAAGTACCCGAACCACAAAGCGGATCGTAAAACATCTGTTCTGGTTGCCAAGCAGATAGCTGAATCAAAGCCGCCGCTAGAGATTCTTTCAAAGGCGCAGAACCTACAGCCGGACGATAACCCCGGCGGTGCAGACTATTTCCCGAACTGTCAAGACTGACGGTACAAACATCGCGATCGATATGCACGTTGATCCGCACATCAGGGTCTTGAGTTTCTACATTAGACCTATCGCCAAATTGTTCTTGCTGCTGCTCGACGATCGCTTTTTTGACTTGCAAAGCAGTGAAATGAGTATGATTGAGGCGAGTACTTTTACCCGTAGCATTTACCGCCAGTGTTAAATCTGGATTGAGATACTCCGACCAATCGATAGTTTGAATACCGTTGTAAAGATCCTGGGCATCTTGACAAGCAAACTCCTGCAACTTTACTAAGATCCGGAACGGTAGCCTCGCCCATAAGTTGACACGATACAGCAAAGCGCGATCGCCTTTAAAAGACGCGCCGCAAAATCCTGGTTCTACCCCTTGAGCGCCTAATTGCTCCAATTCTTGAGCCACCAAGGTTTCTAGACCCCTAGCAACGGTTGCAAAATACTGTTTCATAGTCCCTAATAAAGAATGCCTTTTTGGAAGTGCGATCGCATTTCACCTATCAACTTCACTCTACTTTAATAACAACTTAATGCGCGATCGCAGCCCAACCTCTGGAAATAGGTGGATATTTAGACGTTACGGTTGTTGTCAATATCTAAGGTCATCAAATGCTCGTCGTAGAAACTTCCATCTCTAGAAAATGTCTCCTGCTCCGTACCGTAGATTCGGAAGCCGAAGGAATGATAAAGGTGGATCGCTGCTTTTTGTTGGGTCACAACTGTTAAGTTGATTCTTCTAATGTCCGGCGCATCGGCGGCTCGAATCAGCGCTTGCTCGACAAGTAATCTCCCACAACCAAGACGACGAAAAGAGGGCATGACATAAAGCCCCCCAAGATATGCGCGATGCTTCTCGTTAGGTGCTAAATAGCGAGAAAGCCGGACGATGCCAATAAGCTGCTCGCCTTGAAATGCCCCAAAGAAGCACTGGTTATCACTTTTTGCAAGTTTCGCGGCAGTTTTAAAGAGGTTTGGCTCTTCCTCTGGGAGGGAGCCGAAAGCTGGCGGCTGTTCGTGAAGCCCATGCAAACGCACTATACGATAGGCTTCGGCATCGCTTGAAGTGAGTTCCCGTACTCTAATTGGAGCATTGCTACGCTGGGACTTGATAGGTTGGCTTTCATTCATGGGAGACGGGTAGCAACTAACTTACAAGGAAGTTACTCAGAATACTGGTATCGAGATTTATCGATCGTTACACGTTTAAATCTACAACTTAGTTGAAATATTCTAGGTATTTAATTATTAAAATTTAGCAATAAAATTTTTTTTTGTCATCCCAAAGTGCGATCGCATCTTATGCTATTTGCAGCCCAATATCAAAAGTTGCTGCATAACCACCTTGTTGATTCTCTGTAAGACTTAGCATCAATTGGTTGCCACCGCGTTGAAATATTCCGTCTTGCTCGTTATCTTTTGTACGTTCTCCTTGACTAGCGTAGGGCATTTGTGAGTAAACGCGATCGCTAACAGCGTCATCAAAGTATAGCTGCGATGTAAATTCATAACTTTGCCCTGAAGTAGCAGTTGTGCGCACCTTAAAGTGGATGTGAGGTGTTCTGCCTTGATACCAACCAGGATAAATAGTTGTAAATTGCACAGTGCCACTCGCATCTGTGAGTTGATAACCGCGTAAAAACTTTTTGCCGACAGTATCAAAACTTCTATCTGTAACGTCCGAATATACACCCAGCGCATCACAGTGCCAAACATCAACGATCGCACCAGCAACAGGTGTACAGCCATTTTTTCCTACCCCAGAAACGCGCAGGGTTAGTTGGAGTGGTACTCCTTCAAGCACTTTACCATCCGCCGGATCGAAGCGGATATCGGAGCGATTGAGTTTTTCATCTACAAAATAAGGTCCTTCAGTTTGCTCTGGACTGACAATACACGTAGGCAATGTAGTTTTGTTGGTTGATACTTGAGCAAAGCTAGATTTTTTTGACGTGCAACCAACTACAAACAGGGCTGTTATGGCTCTAAATAGAGCCAGCACATCTCTACGACTGATAATTCTAGCTAATTGGCGATCGCTCATAATATTTTCTAAAACTGACCACAAAGACTTCACTTAAAGTATATGCGGAGACTAACACAACGTTTTGTGCCTTAGTCTCCGCAACGAATGTAAGTTCTTGGGGTAGTACGTATCTTCAACTACAAGTAGCTACCAAAAACACGCCTGCTTACCCTAGAGCAAATACAATAGCTAAGACTGTCTTTGCGGACGATTTTGTTGTTTCTGCTGACGCAACTGCTCTAGCTCTTGCCTTTGCTGAGCAGTTAACACTGCTTCCATTTTAGTTTTAGTATCATTGCGAATTGCTGTAATTTGGGCTTTTTGCTCGGCTGTAAGTACAGCGTCCATTTGCTGACGGGTGGAGGAGCGAATTTCTCTCATCTGAGTTTTTTGAGCATCAGTAAGTCCACTGATTTTAGGCAAACCACGACCTTTTCGTTCTCCACCAGATGATGGTGCTTGTTCTAGTTGTTGCCTTTGCTGGGCAGTCAAAACTGCTTCCATCCTACTTCTGGCATCATTGCGAATTGCTTCCATCCTGGCTTTTTGCTCAGCTGTGGGGATAGCTTCAATCTGTTGGCGACCAGCGGTTTGAATTTGCCGTATTTGAGTCTTTTGAGCTTCAGTTATGCCACTTAGACGGTCAAACTTTCCACCACCTCGTCGTCCTTTCCCTGGTTGTCGTTGCTCGGTGGATGGCGATGGATTTTGGGAGATTAAAAACTGCTCGGCTAACGCCTTGCTGGTGACAAAACTGCCTCCCCCAACTAGCACAGAAACGGCAGAAACTAATAACAAGCGATTGATTTTCATAAGCGTCAAGCTCTTTCTTACTGATGTATGAGTGTCATGTTTTAATTAAGCCTGATAAAAATTACAACTTGACCTAAATCTAAATTACATTTTTGTAATTTAAGCAAAGAGGTGGGGACTATACAATGAAGTCTTAGGTGAGATTATGCACATTTTATTTGTTGAAGATGAAGCAAAGATCGCTAACTTTGTCAATGCTGGATTGAGGGAACACGGGTTTGTTGTTGATTACTGCGATAATGGCGATGAAGGCTACAGCCGTGCCATAGATAATGAGTATGATGCTCTTGTCCTGGACATTATGGTTCCGGGCAAAGATGGGCTAGCGATTCTCAAAAGCTTGCGCCGAGCAAAACGGAATGTTCCGGTAATTTTGCTAACTGCTCGTAATGAATTAGACGATCGCATCGAAGGGCTAAATCTGGGGGCAGATGACTATATTGCCAAACCGTTTTTTGTAGAAGAACTGGTCGCCCGCATTCATGCCGTAGTGCGTCGCAGCAACGGTGATCGCCAAAATATCCTCAGTGCGGGGGCAATTAAACTAGACTGCATTAAGCGAGAAGTCACTTGCGATCGCCAAGCAGTGGAACTAACCACCCGCGAATTTAATCTTTTAGAGTACCTGATGCGTTCCCCTGGACGAGTTTTTACCCGCACGCAAATTTTAGAACACGTCTGGGGCTATGATTTTAACCCTACTACAAATGTCGTAGATGTCTGCGTTCAACGGATTCGCAAAAAGCTCGATCCCATTGGCGGCTCGCCCTGGCTAGAAAGCGTGCGGGGGGTTGGGTATCGGTTTCGCCAGTTGGAGAATTGACTAATAGTGAAGTTGCGATCTTTTCGGATTCGTCTTGCTCTAGCATCGGCTATTCTAGCGGGAAGTGCGCTTGTAGGCTTTGGCATGACTTCTTGGTGGCTGATTTACCAAGCTAAAGTTAGTCGTCTTGACGAAGCAATCAAAAGCCAGTTGATTCGAGCGGGTCGCCCTCCTCGGCGATCGCCTTTTCAACCCTTACCGCGAAGATTTGGCATCGATGAGGATACGCCCATTGCTTTATTAGTCAGCGACTTAGATGGTAATACTCTTTATAAATCTGATAATTGGTCAGGTGAAATTGAAGTTTCTAGCCTCTGGCTCTTAGCTTCTGGTCAACAAAGCCCTTCATCAACAAAACTAAAGCAAGATTCAGGAAGACCGCGATTGGATTCTGCGCCTCCACTTAGTAGGCTGTCTCCACCTCGATTTATGACCCAAAAGACATCAACAGAAGTTTGGCGCGTTGGAGTCATGAGCTTTCCTTATACTCGAAGCGCGATCGCCGTCAGTCTCACAACTATTGATGGCGAAATGATAGCGATTCGCAACATCTTCTTAATTTCAATATTTGTTGTACTTTTTCTAATTACTGGTGGTGCGTGGTGGCTGTCTGGAAATGCTTTGCGCCCCATAGGGCAACTGACGGAGGCAATTAAACAAGTAACAGTCAAAGGACTGGATAGGCGGGTTCCCATTGGTGAAACTGATGTAGAATTTGTAGAATTGATTGAAGTGTTCAACCAGATGTTGGAGAGCCTAGAACGTAGTTTTAAGCAGGCTTCTCGCTTCAGTGGTGATGCTGCTCACGAACTGAAAACACCCTTAGCAATTCTCCAGGGGGAAATAGAACGCACCTTGCAACAGGCTGAGTCTGAATCCCACATCCAGCAAAGCTTGAGCAGCCTATTAGATGAAGTCCGGCGCTTGAGTGGGATTGTGCGAAAACTCTTGTTACTTTCTTTAGCCGATGCTGGACGGATGAATTTGTATCGAGTGGAAGTCAATTTATCCGAGATTTTAGCTCAGGTAGAGGAAGATATAGAACTTCTGGCTCCGCACCTCAAGGTACAAACAGAGATTAATGCTCAATTGCGGGTACTGGGTGATCGCGATTTACTTACCCAAGTTGTGCAAAATCTGATCAGCAATGCCATTAAATACAATCTTCCTGATGGCTGGATACGTATTTATGCAAGGCAACAAGAAGCAACGGTAGCGATCGCAATTGTTAATTCCTCCAAAAACATCCTTCCTAGCGACCGAGAGCGTATTTTTGAGCGATTTTATCGCGGCGATCCTGCTCGGACGCGCTCAGAAGAAGTTGAAGGTACGGGGCTAGGACTTAGCTTATCTAGAGAGATTGCTAGAGCGCACGGGGGCGATTTGATTCTTGACTCCACTCCTGCTAACCAAACTGCATTTACTTTGACTTTACCCAGTTTGAAATAGAATTTTGGTTGTAGTTGCGCCGCAGTTTACTTTAGCGTATCTGGATCTATTCCTTGTTCTCTTAACTTGGCTATTAGCGATCGCAACTCTTGTTCTGCTCGACTTGCTTGTTGCTGGGCAGCTTCAGCTTGTTCCTCAAGAGATGGATATCTATTACCTTCCTGGTCGTACCAGTACAACCATTCTCGTTCCCATCCTTGATAATTGCCTTGCCCCGTAACGATTGCTAGATTAATTTCAGGTATCCATACCGGGTCGCCTAGTTGTTTTACATAAACTCCATCTACTAGACGATAAACTTCTAAAACTTCGTGCTTGTCTCTCTGGTAATAGTCTGGGTTGTAAATGACATAGTACGATGCTCCCAATTGGGTATATTTGACAAACTTAGTATCGTATTCGCCCCCGTAAGCTTGGGAAACTACTTCTAAAACTATTGGTAGTGCTAAACATGTAAGGATTTATTGTAATGGTGGATAAAAAGCCAAATAGCACCAATATGATTCTCTAATTTCTTAGAAAACGAAAGCGTCTTTCTGACCAATCGAGCAATACGTTGACGCAT
>NZ_JBYCCV010000031.1:0-41967 GCF_057473825.1 Aliterella sp. E5.1 | reverse complement strand
GCCGCAGCCTGCACTTCTTCCTAGCAGCATGGCCAGTAATCGGCATCTGGTTCACATCCTTGGGCATCAGCACCATGGCATTCAACTTGAACGGATTCAACTTCAACCAGTCAGTAATTGACTCCCAAGGACAAGTAATCGGTACCTGGGCAGACGTACTCAACCGCGCTAACCTAGGCATGGAAGTAATGCACGAGCGCAATGCTCACAACTTCCCTCTAGACCTAGCTGCGGGTGAAGCTACTCCTGTTGCTCTAACTGCTCCAGCAATCAACGGTTAAGAATTAACTGACCTTGCCGATCTAAAATAGAAAGCGCTCTCCACTTGGAGAGCGCTTTTTATGTATTTATTCAAAAATTAGTATTATGGCAACAATTCCCGAACTAATAACTTTCGCCAGTGCGATCGCATTTACTCAAGAATTGCTAACGCAAAACGAAATATCCGCTTCAGAAATAGCTACCTTAGTGCAAACGGAAGACGGTGCTAGAGGTTTTTTTGTTACTTACCTCACATCGGATTTAGCCGATAGCCCAACCCAAGAAATTATTGAAGGATTGCGATCGCACAGTGAGATAGTATCCGAACTTCTAATAAAAAATTTAGCCATGTCTACGGCGCAAGAGTTATACCACCACCGCCGCCAAGATGAGGAAATGGCAAAATCTTCCCAACGAGTCCAAGAAAGGACAGTACGATTGATAAAATTACTAAACTTAGACTTAGTGTATGAAAAATCCCAGCAGCTAGTAGCAAGTATTAACGCTGACTCCGGTAGCTATCAAGCTTTTTTAGAACGCTGGAACTACGACGCTGAACAAAAACAAGCAATAAAAGCGGCAATTAACAAATTTTTAGGCGAATAGTAACCTTGCAAAATTCAACAGAGTATTTTTGTGCTTATTGTGGCGAACCAAGCGTAGCCTTTATCGATTTAAGTGCTGGTAATTATCAGTCATATATTGAAGACTGCCAAGTTTGTTGTCGTCCAAATGTGTTGTATATTCAAGTTGACGAGGATACTCTAGAGCTAAGCGTAAATAGCGAGTATGTAGAGTAAAAACATTTATTTAAGGACAATGCAATTATGGAATCAAATAATCTAATTAACACAATTATTTCTCGCTATTTGCCTATAGTTTTAACTATAGTTTTTTTACTAGGAGGAACTATATTGTTTTCTGGTCAAACCAAATTATTAGCAGGTAATAAACCTAACAATCTCAGTATTGCTACGGGACAATTATCAGCTTGTCCTGCTACGCTTAACTGCGTTAACAGCCAAAGTTTGGAGACCGAGCATAGGATTAATCCTTTAACCTACAATTCTTCTGCTGAAGATGCTTTTAAAACCCTTAAAACTGTTGTCCAATCATTCAAACAATCGACAATAGATCGAGAAACAGATAATTATATCTATGCAGAATTTACTATTCCTGTAGTCGGATTTGTTGACGATGTAGAATTTTTAGTAGATCGGGATGCCAAGGTAATTCATGTCCGTTCAGCTTCGCGTTTGGGCGAGTCAGATTTGGGTGTAAACCGTAAACGAATTGAGACAATTCGAGCTAAATTTAATCAATTGCAAACCAATTCCAACGTTTGATAATTCTTTTAATTTTTAGCCAAAATTTGGATTTGTTTCTTCTCCTAGGCAGATGATTCTTTCGTTACAATTATTTACGTTATTATTAATATACACAATTGACAGCAGCTATTCCCATGCCTGACACCGTAACCAAGCTGACTTATCAGACTTTTCAGAATGGTAAAAACTACTTCGGTTTAGCTCATAAATACTTGAGTTCGCAAGTACTGGGCTTAGTATCTCCGCAGTTAAAACCAAAACCGTCGCCCCTGACTCCAGCATTGTTGCTAAAGCTCCAAGCAAGATTAAATCAATTGCTAGAAGCAGACTGGCAAGATGCCGAACGTGGAATATACGCTCATAGCTTGCTATTTGATAATCCTTGGGCTGATTTTTTCCGCTATTATCCTGAAGTTTGGCTAGATATGCCACAAATTTGGCAGCGACTCAACCAGAAGAATTATCAAGATTTTTCTGTAGAAGTAGCCAAAGATGATTATCCCAGCTACTATTTGCAAAATTTCCACCATCAAACCAATGGTTACTTAAGCGATTCATCAGCTAATTTGTATGACTTGCAAGTTGAGCTATTATTTGGTGGTTCGGCTGACCCCATGCGACGGAGAATATTAGCACCTTTAAAAGATAATTTAGGCGCTAACTCAAAACCCCGGATTTTGGATGTTGCTTGCGGTACGGGGAGAACATTGAAATTGCTGCGTAATGCTTTCCCTCAAGCGGCTCTATTTGGGACAGATTTATCACCAGCTTATTTGCGTAAAGCTAATCAATTGCTATCGCAAATTCCTGGAGAATTGCCGCAGCTTCTCCAAGCTAATGCAGAGGAATTGCCTTATTTAGATAATTACTTCCATGCGGTGACTTGTGTATTTACATTCCACGAATTGCCAAGTGCTGCGCGTCAGCAGGTAATTGAGGAATGTTTTAGAGTTACGCAGCCAGGAGGAGTTTTTGTAATTTGTGACTCAATTCAAATGTTCGACTCTCCAGAAATGCTCCCGATTATGGATAGTTTCCATGAAACCTTCCACGAACCCTACTACAAGCATTACATCACTGATGACTTGGTAGAGCGGTTAGAAAAGGCAGGTTTTGAGAAGATTACAACCCAAGTACACTTTATGAGTAAGTATCTAATTGCTCATAAGCAAGCAGCTTAATTTAGTAGAGGGGCTTTAATCCCCTCTATTAATTGGTTATCTTGCAAACGCGATCACATTACCAAAAAACGAAACAAAATTACTATATACTTGCTCCTACTTATCCAAGACTGGGTGAATACTTTGCACATCAAAAATCAATTGCTATCAAAAGATGCCAACCTACACAGCTAAAACGCTAATCGTTGAATTTTTATAGTTTTTAGATATAGTTTTGAAATAGCTTACTGCCTGCTGTATTGTCGGCAAACTTGATAATATCTCGATCGTAGAATCAAAAAGTTCGGGATTTATCTTAACTTCTGACAAAGTTTCGGTATCTATCTTGCCGTGTAACTCTTGAACGATTAATTCAACAATATTTTTATGGGCAATTATAGAAGTACCTTCTGCTTGCAATCTTTTTTTGTCAACGCCCCATCGCAAAATACTTAGTAATTGTGGCGCAGAACTCCACGCAAAGCTAGAACTAACTATATCTTTTACAACTACTGCCAAATAACCCTTGATTTCAACTTCTGCTAAATCTTGGTTGGCTAATAATTCTTGAAAATATAATAAGTGCCGATCGAGGATACTAAAATTAAAAGGAGCAATTTCGCTAATTAATATATCTCTAGAAATATCGATCTTTGTAAACTTTTCTTCTAGAGCATTGATTAGTAAGTGAATTTCTGTAGGCTTATACCAATCGAATTGACCTAAAAAGAAAGGTTCTTCGTAACCAGGTATCAAACCTTGAAAATATATTGGTAGTTTCTGTCCAGATTGAATAATCTTATACAGGGCAATTTCTAAGGTTTCTGTCGGCCAACCAAGATTATGGACTGTTAAAAGCTTTAGCTTACCAGGCTGAGATAAAACCAAGGCATTAAGTAATAAGTGAACAGCTTCACCAACATTTTGACCGACAATGTAGCGTTCAGGGGCGTGCAAATTAACGATCTTACTTTGCCTAATTTTATCGTCTATTTGTTGGCACACCGAACTGTTGTCTAGCATATGAGTAAAGCGCACCATAGAATAAGTAGTATCACCTTGGAGCGCCGCCTCGGCAAATTGCCACTCAGCTAGTTTTTTCGTTGCTGCATACACTTCAGAAGTCAAGTATCTAGAAGCTTTACCCGTTGAGGAGAAAACACACTGCTGTACCTCATAAATTTTGCATAAACGGATAATATTTTGAATGCCAGAAATGCTAGTAGTGACGGTTTCGCGAATCTCAATTTCAGCCAGCCAAGGTAAACGTTGAGCCGCTAAATGAAATACGATACTTGGCTTTTCTGCATCAAATATAGATTTGAGAACATCGTAGTCTCGAACGTCAGCCGCGTATAAAACATGAGGTATTTGCTCGCTCGTAAACTTAATATTGGAACCATCGGTATTACGGCTTTTATCAACAGAGATTATCCGTTTTACTCCCAACTGGGCGAGTTTTTTTATAAGTTGATTGCCAACACAGCCCTCTCCACCAGTTACAAGCACTACTTTGTTGTAAATTAAGCTACTAATTTCTGCTGTATATAAGTGAATTTGACGTTTCCAAGCATCTCCAAAAGGATCTTCTGTCAATCTTCCGGCAGCGATATAAGATTGAATTAAATCTGCGGTCAATGTCTGCAAATCTTTTAGAACTTTAGGACAATGAGGCTCCGGAGAGCCTGGAGGTACTAATTGTTGGATATCTCTAACAATTTCAGCTTTGGTAGCATTTTCAGCAGCTAGTTGCTCGACCTTAGTCTTCATTCTTTTTATATAACTGAGTGTAGATGACCGCTAATCCATTTTCCTCGACACCAACCATATCGTCAAATAGTTTACCAAATATGTATTAAATGTACTGATGTATATATATTGGTTTTTGTGTAGCTAATCTTGGCTTTATAAAAAGCGTTAATTAAACCTAGAAAATATTAAATTATTTGTCATTGGATAAATTTAACTTAGGTTACTCCTAAGTTAATGTGTATCTGGCATAGTTAATTTGAAGTGCAATAGTTAAACGTAATTCTATGCTTGTTAATTTGATTGCAGACTACGGCAACGGCGATCCAGCGTTTGCGGAAGTAACGCAACGTCTTTCTATGGGTTTACCTAATGCTCAAATTCATTGTCTCTCCGTACCGCCATTTAGTACATTAGCTACAGGCTTTTGGATTGCTCAACTAGGACTTAATCCGGGAGCAGAAAAACGCTTGATTTACCACAACTGCGCTCCCCGTCAAGATGACTCCGAACCCAGAATAGACAATGAAGGCGAAGGACTCACCTATGCACTACTACCCAATGGAGTCAAAGTAGTAGGAGTCCTTGCAGGGTATACTCTGTCATTTATCAAGGAATACGCAGAGGTTATCCAGATCGTCAAAGTGTCTCGTGGTGGTTCGCAATTTCGCTCTCGCGATGTTTTTCCCACCGCAGCTATAGCGATCGCCCAAGAAGATTTTAGCTTATTGGGCGATGAATTGAATCCCAGTCAAATACCTGATGTGCCGAGCGATCGCGTTGCTTGGATTGATGGCTACGGTAATATCAAAACAACTATCCTTGGTAATAGTCTGGATATAAAACCTGAATCTAAAGTAGTCATTAGAGTTGGAGATGTGGTTAGCGACGCGGTGTATTCTGATGGTAGTTTTAAAGTACCTGAAGGAACGTTGGCATTTTCTCCGGGTAGTTCAGGTTGGGATAAAAACGGTCAGCCTCAGCGATGGATGGAATTATTTTTGCGTGGCGGTAGTGCTTGGGAACGTTTTGGTAAACCCCGCATAAATCAAGTTGTTACTTTGTTAAATTAAATTCAGGTTTTAGAGCAGACACAACGCCTCTGCTCTACTTTGTATGGTTAATAAATCTGTTTGGCTGGCTTTGGCGATCGGCAATTCTCGGCTGCACTGGGCTTGGTTTAAAGGCGAAGAACTTTGTTGTACTTGGGATACAGAATATTTGGCGGCTACTTTTATTCAGAGTTTAGCCTCTGGAAATTGGCAAGACTTAGCCCCAATCTTGCCAAAACAAATTCTTACAGAAGATTTTACTCATCCTATACCTTTGTATGTTGTTTCTGTAGTTCCAAGCCAAACGGAACTTTGGCAGACTTATCCTAATGTAGAAGTAATTACTTTAGATAGCGTACCGCTAAAAAATAGCTATCCTACCTTGGGGAGCGATCGCGCTTTAGCTTTGTGGGGTGCAAAAGAAGTTTGGGGAATGCCAGTATTAGTCATTGATGCAGGTACAGCACTTACTTTTACTGGCAGCGATGCCAATTTTGCTTTAGTTGGCGGGGCAATTTTACCCGGATTAAGCTTGCAATTTCATTCTTTAGGTCAAAAAACAGCCAATTTATCCAGCGTCGAATTACCCCAACAATTGCCCCCACGCTTTGCTACAAATACTACCACAGCAATCCAAAGTGGCATCATCTATTCCTTAACTGCTGGAATGCAAAACTTTATAGACGCTTGGTTGCAGATATATCCAGATAGCCAAGTAATATTGACCGGAGGCGATCGCACTATTTTGTTTAGCTATCTCAATTCTCAATTTCCCAAAGTCGCCAAGCAAGTAACTTGCGATCGCAATTTGATTTTTTGGGGGATGCAAGCTTACCGAAAACAGCAAAATTTAAGCTAAAGTTGTCAAATTATCAAAATAATCTTGCAACTGTCGTTCGTGATCGTGAGCTAGTTTACCCTTTGGCAACGAGTTTAGCGCAAAAGCTTGAATATTTAGCACTTCTAGCTTGTCTTTGATTGCCATTACTCCCGCAACTTCCGCTTCAACTACAATACAAATGGAGTGCATTCTCGGATCGCGATCGGGGGCGGAATACACTCCCACTAAGCGGCGAATTTTGACAATTTCTAATCCCGTTTCTTCTGCTAACTCGCGCGCTACTGCTGTTGGGACATCTTCACCCCAATCGACTATGCCTCCCGGAAGCGCCCACAAATTATTGTCGCGCCTTTGAATTAACACAATCCGACCATCAGGTAAAATCGGAATAATACTCGTGCCAGTTACTGGGTGACGAAGAATTAACCCCAGCAACGTTTGCATAATTTGCCATAAACGGCTCATAGCTTAAATAATCGCACCCTAAAATCGGCAGTTTTTTCTAATCTAGCATTTAAACAGCTTCTAACCATGCCAAGATCCTATTTCGGCTCTCCACCAATCCCTTATAAACCAACGATTTTGGGTGCATAGATTGAACTGCTGAATGCAGTTTAAAGCGCAATACCGGATCTTTTTTAATAACTCTACAATCTCGAAAGTAGGTACGAATAGTAAATAATGCGCTCTCGTATTCCGGTAATCCCCAAATTACTTGGCGTTCAATTCTTAGGTATAGCCGGGGATGTTCTAAATCAAAGCTTCTACCTTGCCACTGGTCAATTATCATCGGATCTTGAGGCGATTTTGGATGATGATTGAGGCGAGTGTCAGTACTCAAACCCCAAGCAAAACGCACCATTGGTTTTTGGAGAATCATCCGCTCGACGATCGCCTCCGATCTAGAATTAATCTTTTCCATCCCTGCTACCGGGGCGTGGACTGTAGCAAAATCCTTACCAATTTTATCCTCTGCTGACCAGTGGTTGGGATAGCACAAATGAGTAGCACTTAGCCAGTTTGTACCGTCACTAGCACGACAGACAACTGCTAAGTCTTCTTGCACCTGTAAGGAGATCGCATCAAGAGTAGAGCTTAACGGTGGCATAACTTGGCTTTGAGCTTGCTGCAACTGCCAATCTGCATCCAAATATATAGTGTCTCCAGTAAGACGACTATGAAACGCCAACAAGTTATTAGCAGCTTTTTCAGTATAAAAGTATTGGGGGTGTTCTTTGCTAAGACGTTCGACAATCAAACGCGCGATCGCACCTGCTACTGTGGGAGCATAATTGCAAGTTTGGTAATATTTGCTCAAGTTTTCTGCACGAGCCAAAAGTTTAGCCTGACGATACTGCGTAAAGTTGCTATCTATTTGAAATACTTGCGCGTCAGCTTGAGAATTACCCAAATCTGTGCCAAAAGGCATCAACCCAGGTTTAACCTCATACCGTCCTCGATCGAGGGGAAAATAGCAAGCTGCGTCTGAGGCTTCTACGGTGTTAACTTCCAATGAATTTACCATCCTTGTTAGCGCCAACCTAACAACGACGCAAAGCTACAAGCAATAGAACAATTTCATCTACAGCTTGGCGAATGGTTGCCCCGCTCTGGTCTAATTGATTCACAATAACACTAAAAACAAGCGGATCGTAGTTCGGCGCATTAATATATCCTGACAAAGCTACCACTCCGCTTACTGTGCCTGTTTTGGCGCTGACAACTCCTTGGGCTGGGGTATTTTTCAAGCGATTAGATAACGTACCACTAACCCCCGCTACAGGCAGAGAAGCGCTGTAAATAGCTGCATACTGTGGCGATGCCATTGCCCTCAAAGTTTGGGCGATCGCTTCAGGACTAACCAAATTATGCCGCGATAGCCCGGAACCATCAGCTAAAACATAGCCCTTTGGATTTACCCCAAGTATTGTCAAAGCTTGTTTAACGGCAATTATTCCTTTTTGAGAGTTGCTATCAAAGGAATTTACTTTGTTTCCTAACTTGCGTAACAACGCCTCGGCGTACAAGTTATTGCTATTTTGATTTGTTTCTACCAATAACTGCGATAGTGGCGGCGAATCTATGGCTGCAAGTTCCGGCGCATTAGCGAGTTGCTTTTGAACTTCAACTATATTTAGTCTAACTCGATTACTATTGTCCTGAATTCCCGCGACTAATAATGCCCGGCGTAAGTGCTGCACAAAGTTTTCTGCTGGATCGACCACAGCTAAAGATATTGATTCAAGGGGAGAATTAGCACTCAATTGTCCGCGAATGTTCAAAATACCTCTTAAATCCCGATTTACCGCGATTTCTGCTGGTTGTCCTGGCTTGGCGGTGAGCGATTGATTATCAACTTTTTGCCACTGCCTTGCGGCAATTGGATCTTGCCACTCAAGGCGCAATGGTTGACCTACTTGTTGCGGTAATAACTGCAACTTCACGGCATTTTGATTGACAATTAAGCTGCCAACAGGTGCGCCGTAATCTGCCTGAATGTCTCCCCATTCCCAGTCTGGATTAACAATATCATCAGCAAAGCGATCGCGATCGACTCCTAAATATATTAATTGGCGAACTCCTGTAATTTTTAACTGCCTTGCTAGGCTTGTAAGCTGAACATTAGTCAAACTAGGATCGCCTCGCCCCACAAGGCGCAATAGACCGTTATCTGTACCGTAAATAGAAGTACGAAACCGAAAATTTGCTCCTAGTTGGCGTAAAGCCGCAGCCGTTGTCAGCAGCTTGACATTTGAAGCAGGAATGAAGTATTTGTCTGCGTCGCGACTGTATAGATTTTGGGCATTACTCAACTTTTGAACGATTATTCCCCAGCGCCCCCGGCTAAATTGCGGGCGATTGGTAACTGTTTCGATCGCATTACTCAATTGGGCGGGACAAATAGCCCGATTTACTTCTACCTTTGGGGGTGTGGCGCTAGTTTGGGCTGCGGCTTGCTCAATATTCAACTGGGCAGGGAGCAATAGTAAGATTAATCCAATTTTTTTAATAGTAGCGAGCATGAAAATTAAGAATATTTTGGGAAAAACTGTGCCAATTGCTAATTAGAGCAGTTTTTTGACTAAAAAAATCGGTGACGCAAATATTTACGTCACCGATTTTGGATTAAATTCGTAGCGCCGTCTTACAATTTAGTACCGCACTCAGGGCAAAAATTGTTACTTAGGTTTTTAGCCCCACAGCTACTACAGTAGACTGGCTCTACTTGTTGTAGTTTGGCAATTTCTGGTAAACCAATCATCTGGGCGTTGCTCTTACCAGGCGCAACCATTGGGTAGCAATTTTCATCTCTAGTAACGTGAGCATCTACTAGCACCGGACCATTGTGAGCCAACATTTGGGCGATCGCATCGCTCAATTCTTCCCGGTGCTGAATCTTAATACCTTTAATCCCGTACGCCTGGGCAAGCATTACAAAGTCTGGCATCGCTGGCTCCATATTGGAAGACGAATAACGTTCCCCATAAAACGCCTGCTGCCACTGACGTACCATCCCTTGCCAGCCATTATTTACAATTACAATCTTGACATTTATACCGTAATGTGCTAATGTTCCCAATTCTTGTAAATTCATTTGAAAACTGGCATCGCCACTAATACAAATGACTTCTTCTTGGGGTAATGCTACTTTCGCACCCATTGCGGCGGGTAAACCGTAACCCATAGTCCCCAACCCAGCGCTTGAGATCCACCGCCGGGGACCATTTTTGAGAAACTGTGCCGACCACATTTGATGTTGTCCCACATCCGTTGTGTAGTAAGCATCCGGCGCTTGAGTCGCCAGTTCTACAATTACCTCTTGAGGCGCAATACTGTCTGCATGGTGAGGCACAACTAAAGGATAATCTTGTCGCCAAGCATTAATCCGATGTAGCCATTCTTGGGTTTGATTTGGGGTGCTAACGCGATCGCCTTTTGTTTGGCATAGTGCTAATAGATCGATTAGGACTTGCTTGACATCCCCGACAATTGGCACTTCTGGGATGCGGTTTTTGCCAACTTCTGCCGGATCGATATCGATGTGAATCACCTTAGCGCGGGAAGCAAATTCGTCCAATTTCCCCGTAACGCGATCGTCAAACCTTGCTCCCACACAAATCAATAAATCACACTCGCTGACTGAAAAGTTAGCGTAAGCCGTGCCGTGCATTCCTAGCATTCCCAATGCTAAAGGATGATTTTCATCAAAAGCACCTTTACCCATCAACGTAGTTGTAACGGGAATATTAAATAACTCTGCAAGCTGCTTAATTTCGGGATGAGCGCTGGCAGCGATCGCCCCCCCACCCACATACAATAGGGGACGACGGGCTTGCTGCATCAATTGCCAAGCAGCATTAATTTGGCGGGGATTGCCTTTAACCGTCGGACGATACCCCGGCAATTTTACCCTACCTGGTTCTACAGGCAAGTAGTCAAATTCTTCTAAACCAACATCTTTAGGTACGTCAATTAAAACTGGTCCCGGTCGCCCGGTACTAGCAACATAGAAGGCTTCTGCTACAATCCGCGCCATATCCTTAACATCGCGCACTACATAGGAGTGCTTGACAATCGGCAGAGTAATACCGTAGATATCCGTTTCTTGAAAAGCATCCGTACCAATTGCCGCACGAGTTACTTGTCCCGTAACAATTACCATCGGGATCGAGTCCATCTGCGCCGTAGCAATGCCTGTAACTAAGTTAGTGGCTCCAGGTCCTGATGTAGCAAAGCACACTCCCACCTTGCCAGTAGCACGAGCATAACCGTCTGCCGCATGAGCCGCGCCTTGTTCGTGTCTAACTAAAATGTGCTGAATACCGCCCAACGCTTCAGCCTTATAAAGCTCGTCATAAAGTGGCAAAATTGCCCCGCCAGGATAGCCAAAAATATGCTCAACGCCGTGACGTTTGAGCGCATCTATCAAAGCAAAGCCCCCTGTAGCGCGCTTAACACCACTGACTAGAGCCGCTTCAGGTACTTCTGTACTAATAATTTCTGGAATTATAGAATTACTTTTAAAACGCAGTTCCCCTTCTGGGATATTTTGTGAACGCACTAGGTAAACCTCACCCGATAGCTAATTTAGGAGTAAAGAATTTTTGTATTCAAAGATTCATTTTAATAGAAAACCTGACTTTCGTAACGAAATTTGTCACGGTTATATTACATTTCGCAGAACGCGGCGAGTATTATTCCAAGCCCATATACCCACAGTAACGACGATCGCACTCATCCCCACTAGCACTATCCGTAATCCAAGGGCTTCGGAGCCTACAGCGTTACTAACAGCATCGGTAATGGGACCTGTAATTGCTAAGGGCGCACTCAAAGCGATATTTACCAAATTATTTTGAAATCCAAACACCTTACCGTGCATATCAGAAGGAGTTTCTCTTTGAACTAAAGTTTGCATTGGTACGCCAACCATCGCACCACCTACTCCCAATAAAGCACTCATCCCCAAACCCAGCCATAAATTGCTGACAAAGCTAAAAACAGCTAAAGCAAACGCCATAATCAAAAAACCAAACAAAGGCAGTGGCTTATGACGAAAGACATCGCCCCAATGTCCTAAAACTCCCGCGCCTAATATTATTCCTATCCCCGCCGCCGCCACTATAAACCCGTATTGTTTCTCTGACTGCAAGCCAATTTGTGGAGCCAAGCTGAAAGTCAGCACCGTTAGGGCGGCAATTATACAGTACAAAGTTGTCAGTTGCAACATCGCATCCCAAACCAGGCGGTTTTGCCTCAGATACCAAAAGCCTGCTTTGATTTCTTGCCAGGGATTCACCGTCATGCTGCGAGTATCACCTACAGTTTCTTTCATAGAAACGGCTTGCAACGTCGCTGCTGCCAAAAGATATAAACCACCAACTAATAGCTCTTGTCCATAATTTCCTCCCCAAGCTTGACTAAGACTTAAAAGCGGTGCCCCGATCGCAAAGCCAACAATAAAGCCCCCCATCGTGGTTGTAGTAAATAAAGCATTAGCTGCTAACAAGTTCTCGCGGTGGATCAATAACGGGATTGCAGCTTGTTCTGCAGGGGCAAAAAACTGAGTAACTGTTGAAATAACAAATGTTATCAATAATAAGATTATAAATTCCCTTGGTAAAAAAGGAATTGTAAATATCAAAAGCGCGCGAATCACATTTGAAACTACGAGAATTGACTTTTTACCCAACCTGTCTACAAAAATTCCCGCCACCGAACCAAATAAAATCGCTGGTAAGGTAAAAGTAAGCAATAAAACCGAGCGCATAGAGTTTTCTGTCCCCGTAACTGTGGGGTACACCGCTAATAGCGCAATTAGCAAAGTTAAAAGAATTTTATCAGCTATTTGAGCAAGCAATTGTCCGAGCCACAACGCCATAAAGGAGCGATTTTTGAGCAAAGCGCGAAACCCAACTTGCGTTGCGGTTGGTTCTTCTACAGGAAACATAAAATAATCTTAAAAATTTAATTATCGTCCCCAATCTACTCAATTTCGCGATCGCGCTTCAATAGCATCAATATAAACTCAGCAGCATTAGTGTACGATCGCACCTGGGGATTGACTTGACTTACTGCCCATCCCATTACTGTCGCAGGCGATCGCCACATCTGCAAATGATCCACAGCCGGATCGGCATAAAAGCTATCCCCTTGGTAACTTAAATCGAGTGAAGTTTTGTAAGTAAAGTAATCATGACTCAACCGATAGATAGGAAAATCCCCCCCTAGGGGTACTCCCCAGCCATCAATAGCAATTAGAGCTTTAACTCTACCTCCCAATAATTTCCATCCCCAAGCTGCTCCTATAGCGCCTATTACCCCGGCACTAAAACTAATAAATGCTACGGGCGCAGCTTCTACGGGTTGACCGTAAGTTTCCATCAAGTCTTGTATAATATGTATTGCAGACAAAGCTGTATAACTTTGTGCTGGGAAAATATGCGTATTTTCTGATAGATTCAAACTTGAATCAGCAACCAATAACAATTCTTGCAGCAAACATTGAGTAAGTTCAGGTAAATGAAACCCAGGGCAAATAATAATGCTCATAACGACAACTAAAATGAAAGCTTAAAATTAGAAATATCGATGCCATTCACTTAAGGCAACTTTTGCGCCCGCAGTTAGCTGCATCGTAGCGTAAGAGGTATCTTACGCAAATCTGGCTGTGATGGATATAATCGCAAGATGGCAGCCAAAAATTGCCAAAAACTTGGGTGTTGTTTAGGTTCGGTGAGTACAGAAATGTTTCTAGCTAGGCAAGGTAAGTAAAGCCTCTCATTGGGTAATTGGTAAATAATGAATGAACAAAAAAATTACACCGCCAATACCTGAAAATGAAATCGCAAGGGTACAAAATCTTTGTCAATACCAAATTATTGATACCCCAGCAGAAAAAGCCTACGACGATATTACTCGCTTAGCTGCATCTATTTGCCGTACTCCGATTGCCATCATTAGTCTGATTGATGCCAACCGTCAGTGGATTAAGTCCAAAATTGGCTTGCAGACTACAGAAACAGCCCGCGAACAAGCTTTTTGCGCTTATACAATCTTGCAAGACGAAATATTTATTGTTCCCGACGCAGCACTAGACGATCGCTTTGCCCACAATCCCCTCGTAACCTCCGACCCTAACATTCGCTTTTATGCTGGCGTACCTTTAATTACATCTCAAAACTACGCTTTAGGTAGTCTTGCCGCGATCGACTACGTACCTAGAGAACTGAATCCTCAACAAATTGAATCGCTCAAAGCCTTAGCACGTCAAGTTGTCAAACTTATTGAGCTACGCCGCGACTTGTCTAAATTGGAGACCAACCAATTCAATCATCAACAGCGCCATCAACAGCGCCAACAATTTTTCCGCAAAGTAGCCGTGGGACTAGGATTGACCTCAGTAATTTTAGCTGGTGGTGGATATATTGCTCATCGCAGCCTCCAAGATAAGGTAAAAAGTACAGGAAGGCAGATCGAACACTATAAAGTAATTAACAATCTTGAAGATATAAACTTGCAAATGCAAGCAGCAGCGATCGCCAAGCATCGCTACATCAATAGCCCTCGGCTAGAATATTTGGAGCCGTATTACAAAGTCAAACCATCGGTCAAGCAAAAAGTTACGCAGTTGAAATCGCAAGTTGCCGATAACCCCGATCAACAAGGACGGTTGGTAATTCTCGAACAGCTAATCAATCAGAAATTGACAGAAGTTGAAAATGCTATAGATCGTCGCAAACAAGGATTTAATGCCGCCGCTCAAGAGTTAGACACTGAGCAAGGTAAGTATATTTCTGACCGAGTTAATGCCACAATTCAAGCAATGGGAGCCGCCGAAAATCAACTACTAGAAGAAAATACCCTTTCAGCACGAGCAAATACCTACAACTTTGCAATTATATTTGCTATTGGGATATTGCTTAACTTCCTGGTTTTAGCAATTGTTTATTACTTTGTCGAACGAGAAATTAACGAGCGTCAAAAACTAGAAATTGATTTAGAGCAAGAAAGAGACTTTACTTTTGCTGTGCTAGACACGATCGCCTCCTTAGTCATAGTTTGCGATCGAGAGGGCAAAGTTGTTCGCTTTAACCGCGCTTGCGAACAAACGTCAGGGTATTACAGCGATGAAGTCAAAGGTAGGTATTTATGGGATTTATTTTTACCTTCCAAGGAAGTAAGCGAAGTAAAAAACGCTATAGAAAACCTACGCTCAACCAGCATTGATAACTACGAAACTCACTGGATTGCCCGCAATGGCGATCGCCGTTTAATTGCCTGGTCAAATAGGCAATTGTGCGACAAAACAGGCGCAGTTGAGTATGTAATTGCTAGTGGTAGCGACATCACCGAGCGCGCCGAAGCCGCAAAAACTTTGCAAGAAACTCAAGAGCGCTACCAAGATTTATTTGAAAACGCCAACGATTTGATTCAAAGCGTTGGCAGCGATGGGCATTTGCTATATGTAAATCGAGCTTGGCGAGAAGCTCTCGGTTACAGCGAAGTTGAGATGGCTCATTTGTCCTTATATGACATTATCTCTCCTGATTTTCAAGCTCATTGCCAAGAGTTGTTTCAGCGCGTATTGAATGGAGAAAACTTAGGGGTTGTGCAAGCAGAATTTGTCACCAAAGATGGTAAAAATATTCTAGTTGAGGGCAGCGCTAGTTGTAAATTTGTTGATGGCAAGCCCGTGGCTACTCAAAGCATTTTCCGCGACATTACCCATCGTCAACAAACCGAAGCTCAACTCAAGCAAACAAACGATCGCCTAAATCGTTCAATCAAGGAACTAGAGCAGCGCAATCATGAAATTACGCTACTCAGCGAAATTAGCGACGTTCTCCAAGCTTGCCGCACTATTGAAGAAGCTATACGGCAATTTCTACATTTTTGAAGCTGATGTTTCCTGATGTTCCCGGCGGCATCTTTTTAATCAATGCCTCCAAAAATATTGTCGAAGCTGTAGTAACTTGGGGCGCGCCACCCCTTACCAGCCACTCCTTCTTTTTACCCAACGATTGCTGGGCATTGCGGCGGGGGCGATCGCATTTTGCCGGAGCGAGGCATGGCAATTTGCAGTGTCACCACCTCGAACATCCCCTTCCTGCTGCTTCTCTATGCGTACCAATGATTGCTCAAGGAGAAGCGCTAGGAATGCTATATCTTAGCTCTTTGGAATCGGGAACGGCAATTGAAGCTAAACAGCAACTAGCTATTACCGTCACCGAGCATATTTCTTTGGCACTAGCAAACATTAAACTGCGTGAAAAATTAGAAAATCAAAGCATCCGCGATCCGCTCACAGGCTTATTTAATCGCCGCTACATGGAAGAATCTTTAGATCGGGAAATTCAAAGGTGCGATCGCAAGCAGCAACCATTAGGAATTATCATACTTGACGTTGACCACTTTAAGAGATTTAACGACACCTTCGGGCATGAAGTTGGAGACAGCGTACTCAAAGAACTAGGGCAGTTTTTACAAAAGTATGTCCGAGGCTCAGATATCGCCTGTCGTTATGGGGGTGAAGAATTTATCCTAATTTTACCTGAAGGCTCTTTAGAAGTAACTAGCAGGCGCGCAGAGCAACTTAGAGAAGGTATCAAGCACCTCCACCTCAAGTATCGCCACAAACCCTTGGGTCAAATTACACTTTCGTTGGGTGTAGCTAGTTTCCCCGAACACGGCATGACGGGACAAACTGTAATTCGAGAAGCCGATGCCGCATTGTACAGGGCTAAACGAGAAGGGCGTGACGCTGTAAGGCTTGCACCTTAAACAATTGTCTATATTTTTTTACTATTGCTTAAAACTCAAAACTACTTAAACAATCCCCCAGTAGGGGATGTTAACCTAATAAGTGAAGGATTTACTATCTAGCCCAACAATCTAAAATTTATCTAGCCGAGGATCTTTAATAGTGGTAGCTACCCCCGAAAAATATCAATCTCTATCACCTGCCCAAGCAACAGGTAAAGACCGAGTTGCAGTATTGCTCATGGGTTATGGTGAAGTTGAAAGCTACGAAGACTTTGCTAACTACAACGAACAAGCTTTAAATTTGCTCACAGCTAAATTTGCTCCTGTGCCAACGTGGATTTATCCACCACTAGCGAAGCTGTTAGCCATATTTGATCGCCATGAATGGGATCACCAGCACGATCATTTTGTCTCCCCTCACAATGCCATTTTCGAGGCGCAACGCGCGGGAATTGAAAAGTTCCTGCAAGACAAATGGGGCAACCAAATTCAAGTATTTAAAGCTTTCAACTTCTGCGCTCCTTTCCTTCCCGAACAAGTGCTTGAAGAAATCAAAGCGCAAGGGTTTGACAAGCTGTTAATTTATCCACTTTTGGTAGTAGATTCAATTTTTACTAGCGGCATCGCCGTCGAGCAAGTCAACCAAGCTTTAACCAAATTAGCCGATGATGGCGAACACTGGGTCAAAGGACAGCGTTATATTCCTTCTTTCTATAACGAAAGTTCCTACATCAAGCTAATGGCACAAATGGTAGAGGAGAAAATAGCTAGTGAGTTAGCGGCGGCTTACTTACCCTCTCAAATTGGGATCGTGCTGATGAATCACGGCTGTCCCCACAAAGCTAAAGGCTTTACTTCAGGAATTGTTGAAAGCCAAGCACTCTACGATCGCGTTAGAGATGAATTGATTAACCGCTATGCGCTAATTTCTGTCGGCTGGCTCAATCACGACACACCCCTAATTGATTGGACGCAGCCCAACGCCTTTGTTGCTGCTAATAATTTAATTGATTTGGGTGCAAAAGTACTCGTATTTATGCCCATTGGCTTTGCAACCGAAAATCACGAAACTTTGCTAGATGTAGACCATATCATTCATGCTCTGCAACGCAAGCACTCGGAAGTAAACTACGTGCAAATGCCTTGCGTAAACGATCGCTCAGAATTTTTAGAAATGGCGGCTGATTGGGCTAATTCTCACATTGCCGAATTACTAGCAGAGCAAGCAGTAGCTGTTAATCCCCAGATGGCTCTACCTCATACCCACGACCATCATCAACACGACCATGAGGGCGGACATCACCACCATCATTAAAAAGCTAAAGATAATTGAAAACTTTAGTTATTAGCCTGAAACTTTAGTTTCAGGCTAATAAAGAATCGGTATTAACCGACTAACAAATCTTTTACTCAGTTTCTACAACTACCTGACGTTCGACAGCCTGCGCGATCCCCTCAATTGCTTCATCACACCAAGCCACCCACTCTTGTTGATACCGAATGCCGCGCCGAATCACTAAGTGCATATAGACATCTTTTAGGTCTAAGGAATCGAGATGCTGGGAAAAATGCTCATCTAATTTCTTGGCTTGTTGCAGTATTTCAACGTGTAATTGCCGCCGCCGTTCAATTTCGCGGCCTACTACTTGAGATGGAACGAGATGACCCGCCAACCCCATCACGCCCAAGTCTTTCCGAATGGCGGCGGGTTCGCAGGGTTTTATTAACCAATCGAGCAGTTCTTGCTGTCCTTGATCCGTGATGGAATAGATTTTTTTATCGAGTCGCCCAAGCTCGGTTAGAGCAGATAGAAGCAGGTGCAAAGTCGGGAGAAATTCGGGCGCAGGCGCAAGTCGTCGATTGCCAACAGGTGGAATTACAAACTGAAACCACTGCCCAGAAAGCCACGATCGCCCGTCTGCAAGCAGAACTTCGCAATGCAGACATCGAAGATCGGCGCTATCAAGCACTTTATATCGAAGGAGCCGTTTCTGCTTCCTTGCGCGATGGTAAGCAACTCACTGCCGATACAGTGCGGCAACAGCTAAACGAGGTGCGGGCTAATTTGAGCCGGATTCAGTTATCTGGCTCCAAGCAGGTAGCGCAAGCGCAAGCCACCCTCATCAAATTGCCGAGGTGCGTCCGGTAGATGTAAATGTGGTGCGGAGTCAAGTGGCGCAAGCACTGGCAAGTGTAGCGGTCACAGGCAGAGTTGGACTTGGCAACAGTGCGATCGCCTCAAGATGGGCAAGTTCTCAAAATCAATACTCGTCCTGGAGAGTTGGTTGGGACTCAAGGCATCATTAGCCTAGGGCAAACTCAGGCAATGGTGGCGGTAGCAGAAGTTTATGAATTGGATGTCAGCCGCATTCAAGTAGGGCAAACTGCAACCGTGGCTAGCAAAAACAACGCTTTTTCAGAGGTGCTATGCGGCAAGATTGTTGAAGTCGGGCTAGAAATTAGCAAACAAGATCTTCTAAATACCGATCCGGCGGCTCAGTTTGATGCGCGGGTAGTGGAAGTGAAAGTGCTACTCGATGAGCCATCAAGCCGTAGAGTTGCGGGTTTGACAAATCTGAGTCTGCAAGTAGCGATCGATGTCAAATCTTGAGGAAATTAAATGACTAAGATTACCCAGAAAAAGAAACCATTGTTTCTATCTTGGCTACAGTTACGAAAAGAACGGACGCGGTTGCTAGTAGCGATCGCAGGCATTAGCTTTGCCGACGTGCTGATGTTTTTGCAAATGGGCTTTCGAGGGGCATTGTTTAGTAGCGCAGTGGAGTTTCACCATAGCCTGAACGGTGAAATTGTCATGTTGAGTGGGCGATCGCGATCGCTAATTTCCCTTGACCGTTTTACCGAGCGCCGACTGTATCAGGCAGCAGGCGTAACAGGTGTTGCGTCTGTTAGCCCGATCTATCTCAATGCGATGCAATGGCGCAATCCTGAAAACAAAGAAATTTGGGACATTTATGCGATCAGTATTAACCCAGAACATCGGGTAATAAATGTTCCTGGCGTAGAAGACAATCGTAAGAAACTGCGCGCACCAGATACAGTCCTGTTTAATTCGAGTTCTCGTAAAGAATTTGGTGCGATCGCCCAACAGTTTCAGGCGGGGGAATCGATCGCAACTGAAATCAATGAACGCCAAGTTCAAGTCCGGGGATTGTTCAAACTTAGCCCTACCTTTGGCATCAATGCCTACTTGGTGACGAGTGATGTCAACTTTTTACGCATGGCTAATTTTCGCCAGAGTGGATTAATTGATGTTGGAGTCATCAAACTAGAACCTAGTGCAAATGTCCAAGCAGTTTTGACAGAGATGCGATCGCGTTTGCCCAATGATGTCAAAGTCATGACTAGAGATGACTATGCCAAAGCAGAAGTTGCCTTTTGGAATGCCAGCACTCCTGTGGGCTATACCTTTGACTTGGGAGTAGCGATCGCTTTTATTGTCGGCGCTGTAATTGTCTACCAAATTCTTTACAGCGATGTGACCGATCATTTGCCCGAATATGCCACGCTCAAAGCAATGGGGTTTCGCGATCGCTATCTGCTCATCGTCGTGTTCCAAGAATCCCTGATTTTGGCAGCCCTGGGGTTCATTCCTGGGACTGGGATCGCTTTGGGCATTTACCGCATTACTAATATTGCAACCATGCTGCCGATGGCAATGGATTTGGGGCGAATTGTGTTTGTTTTTGTCCTTACCGCAATCATGAGTTCATTGTCTGCGGCGATCGCTGGTACGTAAATTACAAACTGCTGACCCTGCCGATATTTTCTAGGAGGTAAGGATGTCCAAATTGCCAGAGATACCCGTCCCCGCGATCTCAATGACCCATTTGAATTATTACTATGGGCAAGGCTCATTGCGAAAACAGGTTTTGTTTGACATCAATCTGCAAATCGATCGGGGCGAAATCTTGATTATGACAGGACCATCAGGTTCTGGTAAGACGACATTGTTAACGCTCATGGGCAGCCTCCGCTCAATCCAGGACGGAAGTTTAAGCATCTTAGGACAGGATTTACTCAATGTCAGCAAAGAACAGATGACTCTCGCTCGTCGTGATATCGGCTATATTTTTCAAGCGCACAATCTATTGAACTTTCTCACGGTTTATCAAAATGTTGAGATGGCGTTGGAAATTCATTCAGTGACGGCACTAGAGGCAGATACTCGCATTCGGAATGTCTTGAGGGCAGTGGGCTTGGAACACCGAATAGACTACTATCCAAGCGATTTGTCTGGTGGACAAAAACAGCGCGTTGCGATCGCTTGTGCTTTGGTCAGTCAGCCTAAAATTATTCTGGCAGATGAACCAACGGCTGCGCTGGATAAACAATTAGGTCGCGTTGTGGCGAACATCATGCAGCGATTGGCAAAAGAGCAAGGCAGCACTATTTTGCTCGTCACCCATGACAATCGCATTCTCGATATCGCCGAGCGAATTATTTCTATGGAAGACGGGCGGCTAGTAGCTTAATACACCGCTATTGGTTTCAGCTTGGGGTACACATTTAATCCGATGCCTCGATCCATCGTGGAGAAACTTTCATTGCTTGTTTGCTACCCGTCTATTGTTCGTATAGACATTGCCTAAACACCTCTTAATTTGCGGGTATTGTCAACCAAACTTTGAGCAAGCTCGTCAAAGCGCTGAGAAATTTTCTCATCCAAAATCTTACCCTCCGATGAAAAAGCTTTCCAAGCTTGAGGAATCGCAATTTGCTCAGGAATTACCCAAGCGTGTACCCAACGCATAATTACCCGCAAATCATTGAGGGCGTTGCTGTTTGCTTGACCGCCTAAGACGCTGATTAAGCCTGTAACTTTACCATCCAACTCCTCAAAGCTCATTAAGTCGAGGGCATTCTTGAGTACACCACTAACGCTCCCGTGATACTCTGGTGTTGCCAAAATCAATCCATCGGCTGCTTTTACTGCCGTTTGCAGCTTCTCTACATCGGGATAGCCTGGATACTCCTCCCCCCCATCGCAAAATGGTAAATTCATTTGGCGCAGGTCTAATATTTCTACTTCAGCGCCCAAGGCTTCGACGCGTGTTGCAGCTATATTCAGGGCAATTTGACTGTAAGAATTAGCCCGCAAACTTCCGCCGATACCTACAAACTTGACCATAGATTTTTTCCCAAATTGGACTAAACAAACTGCGATCGCCTAGCAACTCATACTCAGTACGACTACATATAACTTAGCATTTTTTGAGCTAATGAGGGGTCAATTGAAGTTTATGGCTCAAAATAGGATTGCTAACACCTTGGCTTAAAGCTAATGAGGGGTCAATTGAAGTTTATGGCTCAAAATAGGATTGCTAACACCTTGGCTTAAAGCAGTAGTTGAGACAGGAAAGTTAGACTAGATTGGATAGATATAGTTAGGAATTGACTTAGAGATTGAGTCAACAAAACAAATAATGGTTGTTCGTCAAAAGACAGAGGGCAATTGAATATGAGTAGTTCCCGGAAAGAAGCATTGATAAGTCAGCAACCAGTACCAAGGTTGGCTAAAAATAAAGGGAAAACAAAGCAACGCCTTGTAAGATTGGCGGCGGGATCGCTGCTAGTATTGCAGTCAATGCTAATAGGTACGTTTCCGGCGATCGCCCAAAAGTCAGAGTCAGATACTTTATCCTATGGCGAACTTTTAGAAAAAATCGATAGCGGCGAAGTAACTAGAGTAGAACTAGACCCAGAGCAGCCGATTGCCAAAGTTAGACTCCGAGGACAAAGTCCCGATGCACCTTTACAGGAAGTCAGAATTTTTGACCAAAACCCAGAATTAATCAAAAGAATCCGCAGCAACAAAAACATTGAACTAGAAGCCAGTTCTTCGGCTAATAGTAGAGCCGCGATGTGGTTTTTACTTAACTTGCTATGGATTGTGCCATTAGTCGCCTTGATGCTGCTATTTGTGCGCCGCTCTGCTAATGCTGGTAGCCAAGCAATGAATTTTGGTAAATCAAAAGCCCGCTTTCAAATGGAAGCAAAAACCGGGATAACTTTTAGCGAAGTTGCAGGAATTGATGAAGCCAAAGAAGAACTGCAAGAAGTAGTTACTTTCTTAAAGCAACCAGAGCGCTTTACTGCTATTGGGGCAAAAATTCCTAAAGGCGTATTGCTAATTGGTGCGCCAGGAACTGGTAAAACTTTACTAGCTAAAGCGATCGCAGGGGAAGCAGGCGTGCCATTTTTTAGCATTTCTGGCTCCGAATTTGTAGAAATGTTCGTCGGTGTTGGTGCATCCCGCGTCCGCGATTTATTTAAGAAAGCCAAAGAAAACGCTCCTTGTTTAATATTCATCGATGAAATCGACGCAGTAGGAAGACAAAGAGGTACGGGAATTGGTGGCGGTAACGACGAAAGAGAACAAACTCTCAACCAGCTACTTACAGAAATGGACGGGTTTGAAGCAAATACAGGCATTATCATTATTGCCGCTACCAACCGCCCAGATGTATTGGATGTAGCCTTATTGCGCCCAGGACGTTTCGATCGCCAAGTAACGGTAGATACCCCAGACTTAAAAGGGCGGTTGGAAATATTGCAAGTCCACGCCCGCAACAAAAAAGTTGATGAATCTGTATCGATAGAAGCAATTGCTAGACGCACTCCAGGCTTCACCGGGGCGGACTTAGCTAATTTACTCAATGAAGCGGCAATTCTTACCGCTAGACGGCGTAAAGATGCTATTACGGTGCTAGAAATTGATAATGCGGTAGATCGAGTAGTCGCGGGAATGGAAGGTACGCCCTTAGTCGATAGCAAGAGCAAGCGCTTGATTGCTTATCACGAAGTCGGACACGCCTTGATTGCAACGATCCTCAAAGACCATGACCCCTTGCAGAAAGTAACGCTAATTCCACGCGGACAAGCCCAAGGCTTAACTTGGTTTACGCCCAATGAAGAACAAGGCTTAATCTCAAGAGCGCAAATTCTAGCAAGAATTACAGCTACTTTAGGAGGTAGAGCCGCCGAAGAAGTTGTATTTGGGAGAGGAGAAATTACAACAGGCGCAGGACAAGACATCCAGCAATTGACTAATATAGCTCGGCAGATGGTCACAAAGTTTGGGATGAGCGATTTGGGATTAATTTTGCTAGAAGAACAAAACAACGATGTATTTCTGGGTCGAGATTTAGGGAAGAAGTCGGAGTCTTCTGAAGAAATCGCCAGTAAAATTGATGCTCAAGTCAGAGAAATTATTGGTAATTGCTACGAGCAAGCTTTAAAGATTCTGCAAGAAAATCGCACGTTGATGGATTTGCTAGTAGAGCAACTAATCGATCAAGAAACCATAGATGGCGACAGCTTCCGGCAAATTGTGCAAAACGCTCAATCAACGGAGCAAAAACTAACTCTGGTCAAGAAATAAAGTCGAACTCCCAATTCTTGGCTGCTTACAGATAAAACTTACCTTTGCTAGGGTTTGGACAAGGCAAAAAGCGGGGACAAAAGAATACCCGCTTTTTGCTGTGGTTTTAGAGGCGACCTTGGTTTTGCCCAGAGCGATTTAAAATTCTGAAACTTTGCTATTTACTAGCTGTTGCTGGCTAACGGCGGCATTTTGAATATTAGTTGGTTGTTGAGCATACATAGCCCTCAGCACCAAAGCTGGATCTACATAATTGCTGGCATATTTTAGCCCCCAATGTAAATGAGGTCCAGTAGTGCGTCCAGTCATACCTACGCGCCCAATTCGAGAACCCGCGCCTAGTTGTTGACCTTCCCAAATTTGTACCCCACCTTCCCGGTCAATTAAATATTTGCCACCCTTGGCAGTTTCAACATGACCTTTCATGTGGCAATATTTATGTTCCCACTGCCCAGATTGAATAATTATGTGGGTTCCGCAAGCATTTCTGTCAGCAACTTTTACCACCTTACCTGCCCACCAATTGCGAATATAACTTCCTTGGGGTGCAGCCAAATCTAAGCCGCCATGAAATTCCCAATTAGAACCACCTGTCGCCGAACGACGATAGCCGAAAGGTGAACTATAACCGCGAAAATTCTCAACCGGGAAAGAAGCACCATGCCAAGTATTTCTACTTGCAACTTGCTCTCCATCAGTTTCTAAGGCTTTGACGCTCTGTGGTTGCGAACCAAAAATTGGTACAGTAATTATACTTATAAAAACTAACAATAAACTTTGCAGATAACGGGCATTTGGTAGATGGTAGTAAAGTTTGGGTCGTTGGCTCATATTTAACACTCCTCAATAAAAAATACAAACACCGATATTTAGCCAGCAATTTTGACAATTTCCCAATAATTGAGTAATGTCAATACACTCGAAGCCCAGTGGCAAGAGCTTTTTAGATGCAAATGCACGCTCTAAAGTTTCTCGGTCGGCTACAAATAAAACTCAATTTCTGGAAATTATATGAGAGATAGAAGTTGAATAGTTATTGATCCAACTGCCAAAAGTATTACAAAGACTAATACATTTGCTCAAAATTGAGTAAATGTATTATTTTTTCTAACGCCAGTCAAGGACATATCTTACTCGATAGGAGATTTATGTCAAGCAGAGTAGTAGATGTCAATTAGAGGATTGAGTAGCCCAAAGCCCAGTTTGAGAAAAAGTTTTCCAGCGCAGCGAATCTTGAGGACAAAGGAGGGAGGATTTTGTGAATAACGTACTTTATCGTTAAAATTTTTTAAGCAATGCTTGTAAATTTAACGATCGCCTAATCTAGTTATGTTCAACGATATTTTTCCTTTTAGGTTTGATGTGAATGCTAGTGCGATCGCGGGGGCGAGTTTGTGGTCGTTGGCATTATATTTAGGATTTTCCCCCTTTAGCGACTGGTTGACGTTGCAACTGCAACGCTGGTTCAATTATGCCGAGCGCAGTCTATACACCAGCGAAAAAGAATTTGAGCGCACTCGCAAGGCTAGAGAATCTCAAAATGCTTTTTATGCTTCAATTTTTAGCATCTTGCCCTTTTTAGCTCTGGGCGTACTTTGCAACTACGGCGTAGAACTAGGCTTAGGCGGTAGTTGGGCAATTAGTATGGGAGTTATTGCCTGTATGGGTTGTGGAGTCTACGAATTAGGACGCAGGGATGGGCAATCTTCAGAGTAATTTTCCGGCTTTTTACGCTAATTGGTCCATAACTAAAGCAGCTAATTTCTGGGCGGCTCCAGATTCGCCGCGAATACTCCGCAAGACTTCGCTGATTTTCTGGAGCTTTTCGGGATGAGCTAAAAAATCTAACACCATATCGGCTACATCGGCAGCTTGCAGGTTGCCAACTAGCTCTGGAACTACCTCAGATTTTGCCCAAATGTTGGGCCAAGCGTACAAACGCCGAGGCAGGTGTAAAATTGTCCAGTTGATTGCTTTTGCCATAGCTGTGCCTGCTATAGGTAAGTTTGCAAGTATACCTGGCAAACCATCCCAAGAACGCATCGCGTCTAACTGTTGAGTAGGTAATAAAACAATCATCGGTACAGCCAAAGCGCCAAGCTCTGCGGTATTAGCGCCTACGGTAGTCAAACAAATACGGCATTGCGCTAATAGATCGTAAGCAGGCGACTTCATCCACAAATCCACCTCTAAGCCACTAAACGTTTTGAGTTGGGGAGGCGCGGACACAAGAACTGCACCAACTCCACCCACACGCTCAATTACCGGATTAAAATCTGGACTTGCAAAATTTGCTAAAGTTTCCACGTCAACAGTGGGAGCTACAGGAATAACAAACCGAGTTTGCGGACGCGCCGCCGCCACAAGCTCCGCGATCGCTAGTAGCAAAGGTACGCCTTGAGCGAGTTTTGATGCCTTCGACCCTGGTAATAGCCCAATTAGTTCTGTTTCAACGTTGCTTGCCTGTTGCCCCTTTGCCGCCTCTAGCATCAGATCCCCGACCACCGTACACTTATGGGCAAACTTAGGCGCAATAGCCTGGGGTTGCATGACGCCAAAACGGTCAATCCAGCGATGCCAGCGAGTTTCCCACTCGGCATATACCACCGTTTTATAACCCAAGCGCTTGCCAATAACTACCGGAAAAAAGCTGTCTCCACCCAAAAAAAGCACTACACCGCGATCGCGCCATTCCCAGTTTTGCGCCGTTTTTCCCCACAGCAAAAACTGCCAAAAATACTTTGCTTCCTGTACTCTGTCTACTTCCTCGTAATTGCGACAAATCTCCGCTTCTTTGCCCGTGGCGTGGGGACAAGGCGATAAAATTACTGAAATGCGGGTGTACTGGGACGTTTCACCTAATTGCGATCGCAAAGCGCGAACCACAGGACGTACCCAAGTTGTTACTTCTCCAGGACCGTTGGCAAGAATCAGAATATCAACGGCGGACAAGCTTGATGAAGTTTTTGTAATAAATGGTTGAGTCACTACTACTTTTTTTGTCAACTAACGCAAAGAATTGTTGCAGTATATTTATACAAATTGTGTCATAAAACGGCTTAACCCCCATTTGGTAAGCATTTTTTGATAAAAACTACTGTAGAAGTCATCCATTAATAACGCTTTTAAATTCCAGGGGCAATAGATCCCGCATCACAGGAGAAATGGTTTATGTTCACTCACGTCAAGTCCACCATCAGACATATCGCGCCAGAAAACCTCCAGGGGCGATCGCTCATCAAAGTGGTCTATGTCGTGTTAGAGTCCCAGTATCAAAGCGCCCTATCGCAAGCGGTGCGCTCAATTAATGACAAACACCCATCGATTGCGATTGAAATTTCTGGCTACTTGATTGAAGAACTGAGATCTAGCGAAAACTACGAAGAATTTAAAAAAGATGTCGCCAAAGCCAATGTATTTATTGGTTCGCTAATTTTTATTGAAGACTTAGCCGACAAGGTAGTAGCTGCCGTAGAACCCCACCGCGACAACTTGGACGTAGCGGTAGTTTTCCCCTCTATGCCCCAGGTGATGCGCCTCAATAAAATGGGTAGCTTTTCTATGGCGCAGCTAGGACAATCAAAAAGTGCGATCGCGCAATTTATGCGTAATCGTAAAGAAAAATCGGGCGCGTCTTTTCAAGATGGAATGCTCAAACTATTGCAAACTTTGCCTAAAGTGTTGAAGTACCTGCCAATAGATAAAGCCCAAGATGCCCGTAATTTCATGCTCAGTTTTCAGTATTGGCTGGGTGGATCTTCGGAAAACTTAGAGAATTTTCTACTGATGCTGACAGATAAATACATCTTTCCTGGCGCATCTAAAGAAGCAGCGTTAAAGTACCAAGATCCAGTAACTTATCCCGACATGGGAATCTGGCATCCCCTGGCTACAAGGATGTTCGAGGATGTCAAAGAGTACCTCAACTGGTACAACAGCCGCAAAGACATTAATGCTGACTTAAAAGACCCCCTAGCGCCCTGTGTGGGCTTAGTATTGCAACGCACCCACCTAGTAACCGGGGACGATGCCCATTACGTGGCAATGGTGCAAGAATTTGAAGCAATGGGTGCTAAAGTAATTCCCGTTTTTGCTGGGGGCTTGGACTTTTCTAAACCTGTAGAAGCTTATTTTTGGGATAGTAAGGGACAAGAAGGCTCTTGTTTGGTTGATGTCGTCATATCGCTAACCGGATTTGCTTTAGTTGGCGGACCGGCTAGGCAAGATCATCCCAAAGCAATTGAAACTCTAAAAAAGTTGAATCGCCCTTACATGGTGGCGTTGCCTTTAGTATTTCAAACGACTCAAGAATGGCAAGATAGCGATTTGGGACTGCACCCAATTCAAGTAGCGTTGCAAATTGCCATCCCCGAATTAGATGGAGCAATTGAACCGATAATCTTATCAGGGCGCGATGCAAATACCGGAAAAGCGATCGCCCTGCAAGATCGAATTGAAGCGGTAGTAGGACGAGCATTAAAGTGGGCAAATCTGCGCCGCCAGCCAAAATTGCAGAAAAAAGTTGCAATTACAGTTTTTAGCTTTCCCCCCGACAAAGGTAACGTAGGGACGGCGGCTTACTTGGATGTATTTGGCTCTATTTACGAAGTCATGCAAGCGCTCAAGCGCAACGGTTACGACTTGCCAGAATTACCCGAATCAGCATCCGCACTGATGCAAGAAGTTATCCACGATGCCCAAGCGCAGTACAATAGCCCCGAATTAAATATTGCCTACAAAATGTCCGTACCAGAGTACGAGCAACTTACCCCTTACTCTCATCGCTTGGAAGAAAACTGGGGAGCGCCCCCCGGACACCTCAATACCGACGGGCAAAACCTCTTAATTTACGGCAAACAATTCGGCAATGTATTTATTGGCGTACAACCTACCTTTGGCTACGAAGGCGATCCGATGCGGCTGCTATTTTCCCGCTCGGCGAGTCCTCATCATGGCTTTGCTGCTTACTACACCTATTTAGAGCAAATCTGGAAAGCTGACGCGGTACTGCATTTTGGTACGCATGGTTCGTTGGAATTTATGCCTGGTAAGCAAATGGGAATGTCGGCAGAATGTTACCCAGACAACTTAATTGGTACAATTCCCAACCTTTACTATTACGCTGCCAACAATCCCAGCGAAGCAACGATCGCCAAACGTCGCAGTTATGCTGAAACTATAAGCTATTTGACTCCACCTGCTGAAAATGCTGGATTGTACAAAGGGTTAAAAGAACTAAGCGAATTAATCGCCTCCTACCAAACCCTCAAAGGTAGCGGTAGAGGTATTCCCATTGTCAACACCATTATGGACAAGTGCCGAATGGTGAATTTAGACAAAGATATCGCCTTACCGGAAACTGATGCCAAAGATATGTCTGCCGAGGAGCGAGATAACATTGTTGGTATGGTTTACAGACGGTTAATGGAGATAGAGTCGCGGTTATTACCTTGCGGGTTACACGTGATTGGCAAGCCACCAAGCGCCGAAGAAGCGATCGCAACCCTCGTAAATATTGCTAGTCTCGATCGCAACGAACAAGAAACCAAAAGCCTACCGCGCATCATTGCGACTAGCATCGGGAGAGACATTAACGAAATTTACCGCCGTAACGACCAAGGTATTTTGGAAGACGTTGAGTTATTGCAAAGCATTACTCTAGCTACGAGAAGCGCCGTTTCTGCCCTAGTAAAAGCTCAAACTGATGCCGATGGTCGAGTTGCCAAAGTTGCCAAACTCAACTTCTTTAACATGGGTAAAAAAGAGCCTTGGACAGAAGCACTGCATCAAGCAGGCTACCCAAAAGTCGATTCCCAAGACTTGAAGCCATTGTTTGAGTACCTAGAATTTTGCCTGCAACAAGTATGCGCCGATAACGAACTCGGTGCATTACTCAAAGCTCTAGAAGGCGAATACGTGCTTCCTGGTCCTGGCGGCGATCCGATCCGTAACCCGGATGTGTTACCCACAGGTAAAAATATCCACGCCCTCGATCCGCAATCTATCCCCACAACGGCGGCGATCCTCTCTGCCAAAATCGTTGTAGATCGATTGTTAGAGCGGCAAAAAGCCGAAAACGGCGGTCAATATCCAGAAACGATCGCACTCGTCCTCTGGGGAACTGACAATATCAAAACTTACGGCGAATCTCTCGCCCAAGTCATGTGGATGGTAGGAGTGCGCCCCGTACCCGATGCGTTAGGTAGAGTCAATAAGCTAGAACTAATTTCCTTAACGGAATTAGGACGACCCCGCATTGATGTCGTCATCAACTGTTCTGGCGTATTCCGCGACTTGTTTATCAACCAAATGAACTTGCTCGATCAAGCTGTAAAAATGGCAGCCGAAGCCGACGAACCGCTATCTATGAATTACGTCCGCAAACACGCGCTAATTCAAGCGGAAGAAATGGGTATCAATTTGCGTCAAGCTGCAACTCGCGTATTTTCTAATGCTTCAGGTTCTTATTCTTCTAACGTCAACCTGGCAGTCGAAAATAGCACTTGGGATAGCGAAGCCGAGTTACAAGATATGTACCTCAGTCGCAAATCTTACGCCTTTAGCGCTGACGATCCGGGCATGATGGATAAGTCTCAACAGATTTTTGAAACCGCCTTAAAAACTGTTGATGTTACTTTCCAAAATCTCGACTCCTCAGAAATTAGCTTGACGGATGTTAGTCACTATTTCGACTCCGATCCTACAAAACTTGTAGCAAGTTTACGTGCTGACGGTAAAACCCCCTCGTCATTTATCGCCGATACTACTACCGCCAATGCCCAAGTCCGCAGCTTATCTGAAACCGTGCGTTTAGATGCCCGTACTAAGCTACTCAACCCCAAGTGGTACGAGGGAATGCTAAATCACGGTTACGAGGGTGTAAGAGAGCTTTCTAAGCGCTTAGTAAATACGATGGGTTGGAGTGCAACGGCAGGAGCGGTGGATAACTGGATTTACGAAGATACCAATTCGACGTTTATTCAAGATGTTGCCATGCGTCAGCGCTTGATGAACCTCAATCCTCATTCTTTCCGCAAAGTAGTTTCAACTTTGTTGGAAGTCAATGGGCGCGGTTACTGGGAAACTAGCGAAAGCAACTTGCAGATGTTGCGCGAATTATATCAAGAAGTAGAAGACCGCATCGAAGGCATCGAATAAGTAAGAAATCGCGTGGAGGCTACTAGCTTACCTCCACGCGATTTTTTATTCCTTTTTATTTGTAACAATTACTTCAAGTCATCTGGTTCTCGATTGCCCACCGAGCTAGTTCCGTACGATTATGCAGCCCTGTTTTGCCTAACATATTAGAAACATGACTTTCTACAGTGCGCTGACTTACATTAAGTTCATCAGCAATATTTTTATTCGCCAAACCTCTAGCTACAAACTGCACAACTTTCATCTCTGTTTGCGTGAGATGCACATCGAAGGGTACTTGAATTTTTGATTCATTATCGCCCCCATTATTCGACTGTTGCCGCCGAAAAGCTTGTTTGAGCGATGCTTCTACTTGAGCTACCAATTCCTCTGGCTCAAAAGGCTTAACCATGTAAACATCTGCGCCCACATTTAACCCTTTAACTCGGTCTTGAGCTTGACCTTTGGCAGAAAGAAATAGCACTGGAATCCAGCTGGTACGTTCATTTTCGCGAATATTACTAACAAAATCATAGCCATCCATCTCCGGCATCATCACGTCGCAAACAATCATGTCTGGAACGTCATTTTCCAAAACTTCTAATGCTTCCCTGCCATTTTCAGCCGTGATAACCTCATAACCGCGAAATTCTAAATAATCTTTGACCAGCAATATTAAGTTTGGATCGTCGTCAATTAGTAGCAGTCTTTTGTGTTCTTTAACGCTAGTCTCTTTCATACTTTGCTACTGTGGTTACTTTTAATTTGATGAAATTTTATGGTGGGTATTTTGCATCGTGTCCCTGTTGATAGCACCTACTGTCACAATTGTTTTCCCAAGCTTATTTTCCTTCTTTATTTTCTACTGAAAAATTGCGATTCCAGTAATGCTACGGAACTATATAGTATATCTGATGCGTTGTTGTGTAGTGGTTTTTTCATTAAAATTTTAGCAACCTACTGGATAATTGCTATTACTAGCCTTGATATTACTTGAGTCTAAAAATAGACGTTACTATTGTTTACTTAGGGAGGTATCAAAATTTACAGGTTGTGGCAAAGGATGAATTAAAAAAGCATATTCTTCAACTACACAGTTATTAATTAAATGTTCTTGAATAATTCGCTCAATTACTTCAGGAGTTGCTTGCCGATACCAAACGCCGTCAGGATAAACTACTAGAACTGGTCCGAAGCTACAGACGCGCAAGCAATTAGCTTTAGTGCGAAATATACAACTGGGGCGTGTATCAGTTGGCTTATCAAGTTTTAACTGTTTTAGACGTTTTTTCAGATACTCCCAAGATTCTAAACTAGCTTCTTTAGAACAACATTGAGGAAAAGTTGGGTCAGCACAGATAAAAATATGGCGTTGGATTTTCTCTAGTCCCAAGGTTTGAACGCAGTTAGTTAAAGATTCAAGACTTTGAGCTTGGCAGGTTTCAACTTCTGCAAATATTTCTACTGGCGCGGCGTTTTCTTGAGTCATTGTTACAAAAGGTAATTTTTGCGTTAAAACTATTTTGACAAATTATAAAGAGCGATCGCGCGGCTTAAGCCTTTTCCTACAACCATTCCAACTATCGCAAGGCATAAGTTCGGAAACCCGTACACAGAATTTTGTTGCTTTTAGGTGACTTATTTAGGTAAATTAGCACTCAGGAGCAGAGAGTGCTAATTTTTTTGGGAGAGATATATATATGGCAGCAGTAACTCTAAGTGTATCGACAGTTAGCCCCCTAGGCGATCGCGTATTTGTAAAAGTCAGCGCCGCCGAAGAAAAGACCGCCGGAGGTCTATATTTGCCCGATAACGCCAAAGAGAAGCCCCAAGTAGGGGAAATTGTCAACGTTGGACCTGGCAAGCGCAACGATGATGGTAGCCGTACCGAACTCGATGTCAAAGTTGGAGATAAAGTTCTTTACTCCAAGTACGCTGGCACAGACATCAAGCTCGGTACAGAAGAATATGTACTGTTATCGGAAAAAGACATCCTTGCCGTAGTTGCATAGAAAGCACAACAAAAAAGGTACAAAGCAGGAATAAATTTTTTATTCTCTAGCGTCTTCAAGCAAAGTAACCCCCTCACCACACAATACCAATATGGCAAAGCGAATTATTTATAACGAGAATGCTCGTCGTGCTTTAGAAAAGGGCATGGACATTTTGGCAGAAGCCGTAGCTGTTACGTTAGGACCTAAAGGTCGTAACGTAGTTCTAGAAAAGAAATTTGGCGCACCACAAATCGTTAACGATGGCGTAACTATTGCCAAAGAAATCGAACTAGAAGACCACGTTGAAAATACTGGTGTAGCGCTAATTCGCCAAGCAGCTTCCAAAACCAATGATGCGGCAGGTGATGGCACAACTACAGCTACCGTGCTTGCTCACGCTATGGTCAAAGAAGGTCTGAGAAACGTAGCGGCGGGAGCCAATGCAATTTCTCTCAAGCGTGGAGTAGACAAAGCAACTAATTTCTTAGTTGGCAAAATTGCCGAACACGCTCGTCCAGTAGAAGATTCAAAATCGATCGCCCAAGTCGGCTCTATCTCTGCGGGTAACGACGAAGAAGTCGGGCAGATGATTGCTGATGCGATGGATAAAGTCGGTAAAGAAGGCGTAATTTCCCTAGAAGAAGGGAAATCTATGAATACCGAACTAGAAATTACTGAAGGGATGCGCTTTGATAAAGGCTACATCTCTCCTTACTTTGCTACCGATCCAGAGCGGATGGAAACAGTTTTTGAAGAGCCTTTTATCTTGTTGACAGACAAGAAAATTGCCTTAGTTCAAGACTTAGTACCCGTACTAGAGCAAGTAGCTCGTTCTGGTCGTCCATTGGTAATTATCGCCGAAGACATTGAAAAAGAAGCTTTAGCAACTTTGGTTGTCAACCGCCTGCGGGGTGTATTGAACGTAGCGGCGGTTAAAGCTCCCGGATTTGGCGATCGCCGTAAAGCAATGTTAGAAGATATTGCCGTACTAACGGGCGGTCAACTAATTACTGAAGATGCGGGCTTAAAGCTAGAAAGCACCAAGCTAGAAATGCTAGGTAAAGCTCGTCGCATTAATATCACCAAAGACACTACTACAATCGTTGCTGAAGGTAACGAACAAGCGGTTAAAACTCGTTGCGAACAAATCCGTCGCCAAATGGACGAAACTGAGTCGTCCTACGACAAAGAGAAGCTGCAAGAGCGCCTAGCTAAGTTGGCTGGTGGTGTAGCTGTAGTTAAAGTTGGTGCAGCTACAGAAACTGAGATGAAAGACCGCAAATTGCGTCTAGAAGATGCGATTAACGCAACCAAAGCCGCCGTAGAAGAAGGTATTGTTCCTGGTGGTGGTACAACTTTAGCTCACCTATCTCCTGAATTGGAAGCTTGGGCTACAGGCAACCTCAAAGATGAAGAATTGATTGGCGCGATGATTGTATCTCGTGCTTTGGCAGCCCCCTTAAAGCGGATTGCTGAAAATGCCGGACAAAATGGTGCAGTAATTGCCGAACGCGTCAAAGAAAAAGACTTTAATGTGGGCTTCAATGCGGCAACTAACGAATTTGTCGATATGTTTGCTGCCGGAATTGTCGATCCTGCGAAAGTAACTCGTTCTGCCTTGCAAAACGCAGCTTCCATCGCTGGTATGGTTTTAACTACTGAGTGCATCGTAGTTGACAAGCCTGAGCCAAAAGATGGCGCTGCTCCTGCGGGTGGTGGTATGGGTGGCGGCGACTACGATTATTAATCGTAGATGGGTGTAAGTATTACTTGCGCCCTCGTTGCTGCTTCAAAAATAGGCAGAGTTTCTTAGTAAGGAAACTCTGCCTATTTTGCTTATATACATAAGTTTTAGATATATATCTCTATGGGTTGTTTGTAGCTAAACCCTAGCAGGGTAGATTGTAAAAAATAAATTAGTTATTTCTTATAAAAAATAATTTTATGACAAAAAATATTTGCCACACTCAAGAGCAGTTAGAGCAAAAGGTATTAGAGTGCGTCCAAAACGCATATTTGAAAATCCTCGGACATCAACCACAACAAGTTTCTTGTAAACTGCTCGATAAAAATTTAGCAATGGTTATTGAAGATTCGCTCACCCAACCCGAACAGTTATTAATAAGTAGTGGTAAGGAAGAATTGGCACAACAAGTAAGAACTAATCTTCGCTTAGCTTTTGAACCTTATCTTAAATCGACAATTGAAGAAGTTACGGCTATTTCCCTTACAGACTTGATCTCCAAATCGTCCTTAGATAGCGGGCGGACTAGTATTGTAGCAATTTTGGCTCATGCACCAGAGTTTATTGCTCCTAGTTAGTAAGAAAATCAACTCGCCATTTGGGCTAAATAACAGCGCACGGTTGCTTCTAAGTCTTCGAGCATATAAGGTTTGCTGATATAGTCGCTGCAACCTGCTTTTAATAAAGCTTGGCGATCTTCTTCTCTAGCTAAGGCGGTTACAGCAATCACCGGGATATTTACTGTAGTTGAGTTTTGTTTTAGATGGCGGACAACCTCTACACCATTTAAATCTGGCAGCTTTACATCTAGCAAAATTAAATCTGGGTTGCATTCTTGGGCTAGGAGTAAGGCTATCTGCCCACGAGTTGCGGTGATAAGGGAGCAATTAAACACATTCAATACTTCACCAAGCAGCAGCAAATTATCCTCATTGTCATCTACTGCTAAAATCCTTGCTTGTTTGGCATTTGTCTCTACACTTTTGGTTAAAACTTCCAATTGATCCTCCATTAGTGGAATCCGTCAATAAACATTGCAATTGAGGCATTCCCTAAGCGGCGTATCCGGCGCTCGTGATGGACTGGCTCTTGCTTAATTAATTGCCATTGTTTGAGAAAACCTGTCTAAGCAAAAAACTAAGTAAGTCTTAGTGGTGTAGCTAATACTACAAACTATTACAAAAATCTTAAAATTCAACTGCACAAAATTGAGAAGAAACTTAATATTTTTTTAATAATAAGTCAAAATCTCCGGAGGAGATGTAATTGAGTTTACAAAGTAATACATTTTGATGAAGAAGACCTATGCCTGATGGGAATGGGTTTAATTTTGCAAAAGTGCGTAAAACTTTGTTTTTGACGTAGGCATCGCCCAAAAAGCAATATATTACCTGATTTTAGCGCCAGAATAGAATAGAAACGCGATGCCTACGGCGAAGCCCTAAGCATTTCCAGCCCCGTAGAGTGAGAAGAATAGTAATGGCGATTTCTACAATTAATCCCGCTACCGGAGAAACGCTCAAAACCTTTAATGCCCTAACAGAAGGGGAAATTGAAACTAAACTTGCTTTATCTAAGCAAGTTTTTGAAAAATACCGCGCCATACCAATAATCCAACGTGCAGAGTGGATGCACTCAGCCGCAGCGCTTTTAGACCAAAATAAAGCCCAATACGCTCAAATAATGACCCTAGAAATGGGTAAGCCCATTAAAGGCGCGATCGCGGAAGTTGAAAAATGCGCTGCGGTGTGTCGCTACTACGCCGAAAATGCCGCCAAATTTCTCGCCGATGTCCCCGCCTCTACCGATGCAAGTTCTAGCTTTATTCGCTACCAACCATTAGGCGCAATTCTAGCAGTAATGCCGTGGAATTTCCCTTTTTGGCAAGTATTTCGGTTTGCCGCTCCCGCACTAATGGCGGGGAATGTAGGCTTGCTCAAACACGCCTCAAATGTACCGCAGTGTGCCTTAGCCATTGAGGAAATTTTTACTCAAGCAGGTTTTCCGCCGGGAGTATTTCAAACTTTGCTAGTGGGAGCGCAAAAAGTTAGCGATTTAATTAGCGACGATCGCATCCAAGCTGCGACTTTAACTGGAAGTGAAGTTGCGGGAGCAAGTTTAGCCGCCGCCGCCGGAAAACAAATAAAAAAAGTAGTTTTAGAATTGGGCGGTAGCGATCCATTTATAGTCTTGGGTAGTGCGGATTTAGAAACCGCCGTAGCTACGGCAGTAACGGCGCGGATGCTCAACAACGGACAATCTTGCATCGCCGCTAAGCGCTTTATTGTCGTAGAAGAAATTGCCGACCAATTCCAGCAACGCTTAGTAGAAAAATTTGCGGCGCTAAAAGTAGGCGATCCCGCCCAGCCCGACACCGACTTGGGACCATTGGCAACGCCAAGTATTCTCAAAGACATAGACTATCAAGTTACTCAATCGGTAAAAGACGGCGCAAAAGTGCTGATTGGCGGCAAGCCGTTAGATCGCCTGGGCAATTATTATGCAGCGACAATACTAACTGACATTCCGCCCGGAAGCCCGGCTCAAAAAGAAGAATTTTTTGGTCCAGTAGCATTGTTATTTAGAGTCGCCGACCTAGACGAGGCAATTAAATTAGCCAACGATACGCCCTTTGGGTTGGGTGCTAGTGCTTGGACAAATAATAGCGAAGAACGCGATCGCCTAATTGACGAACTTGAATCTGGAGCCGTATTTATCAACAGTATGGTCAAATCTGACCCGCGAATGCCCTTTGGTGGGATCAAGAAGTCAGGTTATGGTCGAGAACTAGGCAGCCAAGGAATTCATGAATTTGTCAATATTAAGACCGTTTGGGTGAAGTAAAGTCAGCGTTTATGGGGAAGTATTAGGTAGAAGCCGAATCAAATAGTCCCTTTATAGAGTGTGGAGGAAATCGATGAATACAGCAGAATTATTAGTGCAGTGTCTAGAAAATGAAGGCGTGCGTTACATTTTTGGTTTGCCTGGAGAAGAAAACCTGCACGTTTTGGAGGCAATTAAAAAATCTTCCATCCAATTTATCACCACCCGTCACGAGCAAGGCGCGGCGTTTATGGCAGACGTTTACGGGCGCTTAACGGGCAAGTCTGGGGTATGTCTCTCTACTTTAGGACCTGGGGCAACCAACCTAATGACTGGAGTTGCTGATGCCAATTTAGACGGCGCACCCTTAGTTGCCATCACCGGACAAGTAGGAACCGATCGAATGCACATTGAGGCACACCAGTATCTCGATTTAGTGGCAATGTTTGCACCTGTGACGAAGTGGAATAGCCAAATTGTTCGTCCTAGCAATACTCCAGAAATTGTCCGCCGAGCTTTTAAGACTTCACAAAGCGAAAAACCAGGGGCAGTGCATATTGATTTGCCCGAAAATATTGCCGCCATGCCTGCCGTTGGCACGCCTTTAAATAACAGCGCTCTGCAAAAAACCTATGCGGCTTTTCAAAGTATTACCGCCGCCGCCTCAGCTATTTCTGAGGCTAAAAATCCATTGATTTTAGTAGGAAATGGGGCAATTAGAGCTAATGCCAGCGAAATTTTAACCAAGTTTGCCACAGAGCTAAATATCCCTGTAGTCAATACTTTTATGGGTAAAGGCGTAATTCCTTATACTCACCCCTTAGCTTTGTGGACAATGGGATTGCAGCAGCGCGACTATATTAATTGTGGGTTTGATAATACAGACTTGGTAATTGCCATTGGCTACGACTTGATTGAATACTCCCCCAAAAAATGGAATCCCCAAGCCAAGATTCCGATTATTCATATCAGTGGGCTGTCTGCCGAAATCGATAGTAGCTACGTGCCATTCGTGGAAGTTGTCGGCGATATTTCTGATTCCTTAGATGAGATTTTGCAGCGAGTCGATCGCGTAGGCAAACCCGAACCCTACGCCCTGCAATTACGCACTGAAATTCGGGCAGATTACGAGGAGTATGCAAACGATACTGGTTTTCCGATTAAGCCCCAAAAACTAATTTACGATCTGCGTCAAGCAATGGGACCAGAAGATATTGTCATTTCTGATGTTGGCGCTCATAAAATGTGGATTGCCCGTCATTATCATTGCGATCGCCCAAATACTTGCTTGATTTCTAATGGCTTTGCCGCAATGGGGATTGCAATTCCTGGCGCAGTAGCAGCAAAACTCGTGCATCCCAACCGTAAAGTGGTTGCAGCGACAGGAGATGGTGGTTTTATGATGAATTGCCAAGAATTGGAAACTGCTTTGCGGGTAGGTACGCCGTTTGTAACTTTAATTTTCAATGATGGCGGTTACGGCTTAATTGAGTGGAAGCAGCAAAATCAATTTGGTAGCTCCTCTTACGTCCATTTTGGCAACCCAGATTTTGTAAAATTAGCTGAAAGTATGGGCTTAAAAGGCTACCGCGTGGAGTCGGCAACAGATTTTATTCCTATCCTCAAAACTGCTTTAGCCCAAGATGTTCCGACGGTTATTGATTGTCCCGTAGATTACCGAGAAAACTACCGATTTACCCAAAGATCTGGGGACTTAAATTGTAAATTGTAAACCTATTGTCAAAAAGCGCAAGTTATCAATGTGTTTGATTGAGTAAGAAGGCACTAAAACCAAAATTTGTTACTTTTTACTCGTTCCTTCCTTAATTTTCTGCACTTTTTAAGGTTAACCCAGCATTAGCTATTCGTCATAAACAGTTAGCTCTTTTGGGTTACAGCGTTTGATAACTACTACAATTCCTTCTGCTCCTTCCTTATTCAAATCTTCAATGTAGCCTGGATAGGCAGCTTTGGCTTCAGCAGAGGTTTTGAAAGGTCCAAAGTAGTACACGCAACGGGGCTTAACAGTTGTAATTTCTGCCCACCAAGGTGTCTTAAAGCCTTGCATGAAGCCTATAATTAACTGTTTAATCATGTATGTAGTAGGGCATAAAGAGTAGCCGCAAAAAGCTTATGTTACCAGAGTAGTTATTTAAATACAATAACTATTATCTTCTAAATAGCTTCTATCGGATGGAATAAATAATAATTTATTTATTTATCGTGAAGAATAAGTTTTAGGCTAATAAACTTTTAATAGTAGTAATACTCTATTCCTACTCCTCAAAACAACTTAAATTGTTACATCGTAAAAAATAGTTAGTAGAATTATTTTTTGTTGCAGCTATTTCTCATAAATAATTACTTGTCTTCAATGAAAGTTGCCACTTGGAATGTAAATTCAATTCGGATTCGTCTAGATACGGTAGTACATTGGTTAAGTAAAAATCAGGTAGATGTACTATGCTTGCAAGAAACCAAAGTTGTAGACGGTGATTTTCCGCGATCGCCTTTTACCGAGTTAGGTTATCACATTTATGCTTCAGGACAAAAGTCCTACAACGGCGTAGCAATTATTAGCAATCAGCCTTTAGAAGACGTTAGTACAGGTTTTGCACCCCTAATTGGGGCAAATGACCTAGACACCCAAAAGCGAGTAATTACAGGGACTATTGACGACATTAAAATTGTTAGCGTTTATGTCCCTAATGGTGGGGCGGTAGGAAGCGAAAAATATCTCTACAAGCTGCAATGGCTAAAAGCCTTGCGAGAATACTTGCGCTTTGCTTTGTATGAAATCTCTAATATCTGTATTTGCGGTGACTTTAATATTGCCTTAGAAGATAAAGATATCCACTCTCCCGCTTTACTAACAGGTCAGACTATGGCATCAGAGCTAGAACGTCAAGCCTTGCAAGAAATTATCGAGTTGGGTTTTGCTGATGCTTTTCGCAAGTTTACAACCGAAGGCGGACATTATAGCTGGTGGGACTATCGCGCGGTGGCTTTTCGGCGGAATTTGGGATGGCGCATAGACCATCATTATCTCACCTCCGACCTCTACAAACAGGCAACTAGCTGCGTTATTGATACTACTCCTAGGAAACTTACCCAGCCTAGCGACCACGCGCCCGTAATTGTCGAATTTTGAGAAAAGTAATCGCAATAAATTAACTTTGTTAGAGCTTGTAAATCTCTTTACTTTAGCCATCAAATCATTTTTATACATTTCAACTTTAATTAAGTATTTTGGTTATTTTGTCAATCTCTAATTAGTAGGATTTTACTGATAATTATAGTAGCAGATGTCCAAGCTAATGGAGGAGTTTTGACTGCTAAAGATTTTGCCCAACATACTGCTAACTGGGTTAATCCAATTTCTGTTAACTACCGTGAATATCAGGCTTATAATTTTCCTCCTAATACTCAAGGAATGGCTTCTCTGTCGATTTTAAACATCTTGAATAATTTTGATTTAAAAAAAATCGGAGAAGGGACAGCAGATTACTATCATCTAATTGTAGAATCAACTAAATTATCTTTTGCCGATCGCGATCAATATTTGAGCGATCCTGAGTTTGTCAAAATTCCTCTAAACTCTCTATTATCAAAAAAGCATGGCACAGAATTAGCAAGCCGATTAACTTAAGTAAAACAGTTAAAGAAGCAAAACTCCTCGACCCTAAAGGCGATACTGTATGGCTAGGGGTGGTAGATAAAGATGGTAATTCGGTATCTTTAATTCAAAGCATCTATCATGATTTTGGTTCGGGGATTGTTGCTAAAAATACCGGAGTTTTGCTCCAGAATCAGGGTAGCTTCTTTTCGTTAGATCCAACTCACGTCAATCATTTAGAACCCCGAAAGCGTACTTTTCATACCTTAAACCCAGCAATGATATTTAAGGCAGGAAAACCTTATCTTGTTTACGGCACAATGGGAGGAGAAGGACAACCACAAACTCAAGCCGCCCTTGTAACTCCGCATTGTTGATTTTTGTTTTAGCGTCCAAGAGGCGATTGAAGCTCCTAGATGGCTTTAAGGTAGGACTTGGGGCGCATCTTCTAACGATTTAACGGTTTTCGCGGAATTCCCCTTCCTCGCCGCAGGCAGGGAGGGGATGGATAGCGGGAGACTCTTAGTCTCCAATTAGTCTTGACTTTCACTTCTAGGTATGAGATTATACATATACCCAAAGCTCTAGTCG
>NZ_JBYCCV010000030.1:0-43233 GCF_057473825.1 Aliterella sp. E5.1 | reverse complement strand
GCAAGTCTTGCCAGTTACAACCATTTTTCAGTTGATAAAAGATGCCATCCAAGATTTCGCGCTTGCTCCAGTTAGAAGGTCTTGTTTGCTTCTTCGGCGGTAGGATCTTAGGTAGTAAAGGTTCTATTATTTTCCACTCTTCGTCGGTGAGGCTGCTCTGGTACGGCATGGCATCTGCATTATGTTTTTGCCTTAACGTTACTTCCTTCCAGGGAAAGATGTCAAATGGGTTCTATAGATAGTTTCTTGCGGCTGTTTGCTCTACGCTGCAAAGCACCACCTACAAATAGACTGCCAAGTGCGACTACACCTAATACAGAAGAAGGTTCGGGGACAGGAACATTAGCAGTAGTTAGATAACTAGGGCTAGATAAACCGCCACTACCAGGGGCAATAAAATTACCCAAAAAGTCTCCTGTTTCACCGTCAAACTCTTTAACACTATTGGTAGAAGAATCGACTACCAAGAGATTACCATCAGCACCAAAAGTTAAGTCTCTCGTACCAAAATTAAGCTCGCTGCTATAGGGAACGAATTCTTGCACAAGTCCAGTTGTTGTTTGCCTGAACACAGCGCCACTTAACTCGCTGGCATAAACGTCACCGTTTGAGCTAATTGCTAAACCAAAAGGTCTAGGACTTGCTGAAAAACCACCTATAGGTTCTCCTGTAGTTGGATTGTACTTGTTTACGCCACCCAAACCTTGACGGAAACCAAAAAAAGTAGCGTACAGGTCGCCGTTTGAGTCAAAGGCTACATCTTCGTAGGGAGACGGAGAACCAAAAGGGTCTTGGATTCCCTCTGCGACTTCACTAATGAAGTTGCCTGTTGTTCCTTCATACTTGATTACAGCACTACTTGCAGAACCATTAATGTTACTTTGAATCGTATTAGCAACGTAGAGGTTATTGTCTGGACCAAAGGTTAAGCCATTTGGGTGGTACAGCGTACCGCTACCAGGAACAACAAAGTCACTAATATAACTCCCCGTAGTGCCATCATATTTTTTGACACTGTTTGTACCTGCACTGCTAACGTACAGATTGCCATCAGGTCCCAAGGTTAAGCCTTGAGGACTCAATAGCCCGCCGCTACTAGAAGTAATAAAATCCCGGATATATGTGCCGCTCGTTTCGTCATACTGTTTGATGGAGTTGTCGTCACTACTACTGACAAGTAAAGCAGCTTCGACAGGTAAAATAGTTGAGCCAATTGCAGCAGAAATAGTCAACGCAATGGAAAATTTACCAAGGTTCCTGAGCATCTAGGGATTCCTAAAATTTGTGGTTAAGGTCTGTATGAACCAAACTAATTTCTGGACTGATGACGATGTACCCCTAGTAGCGACAGTATCACTTGTTGAATAATTTTGTCAATAATCTTGGAGGCAGATACACTTTACTAATTTCAATGGTGTAGCGCTTTGTAAATCATCAATTGTTATCAGCTTTACACCATAGAGATTCTGGCGATCGCAAGTTAAGTTGTAGCGATCGCAAAATTCAAACAATACCTAAAAAAAGCTAATCATCACTCACTGCTTTCTTGTTTCAACTTTGTTAGTCGGGTTTGATGGTTGTGGCTATCAAACATTAAACACAAACCAAAGTTGAATATTACTAAACTTGCTGTACCAATCCAAAACCAGCCGTCACCGCTAATTTTTCGGCTCAAAGCTTCGCCAAACAAGCTCAAACCCAAGCCAACGCAGAGCAAGCCGCCAACACCTTTAACTAACCACAAAAGTTTTTCTTGCTGCATATCCGATTAAAAAGAATACTGTTTAAAAACTTTAGTTTGTCCTTGTTTATCAAAAGATACTATTGCATAAGAGTCTTTTTTATTGCCCATTTCCATCCCTGGGGTACCTACAGGCATACCAGGGACGGCAATCCCTTTAATATCGGGCTTTTGTGCCAATAGCTGCTTAATATCGTCACTGGGAACGTGACCTTCTACAACGTATCCATCAATTATTGCCGTGTGACAAGAGGCTAAGTCATCGGTTACGCCATGTTCGTGCTTAAAAGCTATCATGTCAGCAGTGGGAACATTTTTCACTGAAAAGCCTTGAGCTTGCAAGTGCTTCATCCAACCACCGCAGCAAGTACACGCTGGATCTCGATATACTGTGGCTTCGGACAAGTTGGCAGCTTGCACAGTTGTGGTAGTTGCTAGTAAAGCTATAAAAGTAATCGCTACCCAAGCAACTAGCCGCCGAAAAATCAAATTAATACTCATAAATTAGCCAAAACGTCCTTGTACATAATCGCGAGTGCGGGATTCAGTAGCTTCAGAAAAGATTTGCGTTGTCGAACCAAATTCAACCATCTGTCCAACTCGGCTTTCGTCAGTGCTGAAAAATGCCGTGTAATCGGAGACACGAGTCGCTTGTTGCATATTGTGAGTGACAATGGCGATCGTTACTTCCTTGCGCAAATTCTTAATTAGTTCCTCAATTTTCATTGTAGCGATTGGATCGAGGGCAGAAGCAGGTTCGTCCATTAATAAAATTTTGGGTTTGACAGCCAAAGCACGAGCAATACAAAGGCGCTGTTGTTGTCCACCGGATAGCCCCAATGCTGACTTATTCAATTTATCTTTTACTTCATGCCACAAAGCCGCACTGGCGATCGCAGATTCGACAATTTCATCTAACTTGCTTTTGGTACAACGTCCAGCAATTCGCACTCCATAAGCAACATTGTCATAAATGCTCATCGGAAATGGATTGGGCTTTTGAAATACCATCCCGATTTGCTGCCGCAGACGATTCAAATTAACGCGACTTTCGTAAATATTCTGCCCAAAAAATTCTACTTGACCCTCAACTTTGATGGTACTACTCTCTAATTCGCTAATTCGATTGAGAGACTTGATAAATGTTGATTTGCCACAACCAGAAGGACCAATAATTGCGGTTATATGTCCTTGGTAGATATCCATTGACACAGATTCAAGCGCTTTAAGGTTGCCGTAATAAAAGTCTAAATTTTTGACGCGCAGAGCCGCAATTGTCGGAACGGAAGCGAGATGATTATTCATAAAAGCAAATATTATTAAGGGATACTTTAGCGCTCTCTAAAACGTTGGCGCGTAGACAGCCGAGACAGAATACTAATACACAAAACAAGCCCAACTAAAACGAGCGAAGCTGTCCAAGCAATTTGATTTTGAGTTACATCCGGCGATTGGGCATATTTATAAATTAGAGTTGATAAAGCTGGACTCGGTTCAAACAATCCCTGTGGCCAAATATCGCTAAATAAAGCCGTAAAAATTAAAGGTGCAGTTTCCCCCGCCGCCCGCGCTACTGCAAGCAAAATTCCTGTAGTTATGGCGGGAATTGCCGCCGCTACTGCAATTTTAAATGTAGTTTGCAAGCGGCTACCACCCAAAGCCGCCGAAGCAAGTCGTTGAGAATGCGGCACTAATTTGAGGGCTTGTTCGGTAGTCAAAGCAACAATTGGCAGCATAATTACCGATAGCGCAAAACCTCCAGCTACCGCCGAAAATTGGGTAACATGGTTGAGAATGAGTACGCCATAGGCAAACACCCCCGCAATAATTGAAGGCACGCCAGTTAAAATAGTAGTAACAAACCGGACAAAATTGGCGATCGCCGAAGTTTGACCAAATTCAGCCAAAAATATCCCGGTCATTATCCCCACAGGAATGCTAATTAGCGAAGCAATGCCGACCATTATTAGCGTGCCGACAATCGCATTACCAAAGCCGTTAGGATCTCCAGGTAATATTGGCGGTGGTGCGGGTAAAGCTGTAAATACTTCAGGCTTTAGATTTGGTAATCCTTGACGGAGAATTTCTAATAATATGGCAATTAGTGGGATTAGAGCTATACCAGTGAGGATAAATGCGATCGCGCTCATCCCATAGTTAAACATTGTCCGATAAGCAGACAAAGGTTTTTGTAGTTCTATAGATATATCTAATTTTTCGGGATAACTTGCAGACATATGTATTTTATTAATTACTTATTGTTGCTTGCTACCAATCAAGCGCACCATCAAAACCGCCGCCATATTGACAAGTAAAGTCACCACAAACAAAATTAACGCAAGGTACATGAGTGCGCCGACGTGTAAATCGTCTTGAGCTTCACCAAATTCATTTGCCATTACCGCCGGAATTGTATAACCCAAGTCGAGGATAGAGGCACTAATAACTGGCGAGTTGCCAATCACAAGAGTTACAGCCATTGTTTCCCCTAAAGCCCGTCCAAGGGCCAAAATTGCCGCTCCCACAATTCCCGAAGCCGCCGCCGGAATAATTACGCCAAAAATAGTTTCCCAACGTGTAGCGCCCAAAGACATTGAGCCACTCCGCAACTCTTTAGGAATTGCGAGTAAAACTTCGCGAGAAATTGCCGCCATTGTAGGCAAAATCATAATTGCCAAAATTAAACCCGCAACAAGCATTCCATAGCCCGCAGGTTGAGTGCTAAATAAAGGAAACCACCCAAAGTTTTGGTATAGCCACTGTTGAAAAGGATCGAGAAACGGAATTAAGACAAATATGCCCCAAAGACCAATAATTACACTGGGAATTGCCGCAATTAACTCAATTACAAAAGCTAGGGGGCTTCGGACTACGGGCGGTAAAAAGTTTTCGCTGGTAACTATAGCTACCGCAAGTCCTACTGGAAAAGCTAATAGTAATGCGATCGCGCTGCTTACTACAGTTCCATAAATATAAGGCAACGCGCCAAAAATAAGACCGCCTACGTCCCATTCTTGGCTCCACAAAAACCCTAACCCAAACTTGCCAATAGCAGGCAATGCCTTGTCAAAAATTATCCAACTCATCCAAAACAACAACAAAACCGTACAGCAGGCAAAAATCCACACTAGCCAAGTAAATCCTTTATCTAACCAATGATTTTTGCTGTCTATTGTTGTCAGATTGACGGCTTCATATTCAGAGCTTTGTTGCATAGCTAGTTAAGTAACTTTTATTACTTTACTCTACTAAAATTTACTTAGTGTAAATAATTATTGGGGCATCTCCATTGGAAATACCCCAACAATTATTGTAATCAACCAATGTCCCAAAAACTTAGGAGATTAGGGACCTTTAACACCGCTATTTACGCTCTGAACAACTCGATTTGACACACTTTGAGGAATTCTTGTATAACCAAGATTGTCATTCAATTTTTGACCATCAGTCATGATCCACTGTACCATCCGCTTGACGGCAGCAGCATCACCGGGCTGGGTATAGTTTTTATACACCATCAGCCAAGTTAAACCAGTAATTGGGTATCCATCTCCAGGATTACCTAACTTGCTAAATGTAACTCGGTGGTCGGGATTAAACTGGACCGCATTAAGGGCTTTATTTGCTTCCGCTAGAGTTGGTGCAACATAAGATCCTTTGCTATTTTGGACTAGCGCCGATTGGAGTTGGTTGTTTGCGGCAAAAGAAGCTTCTACATAGCCAATGCTATTTGGAGTTCGTTTGACAATTTGGGCAACACCAGGATTTCCCTTACCACTTACAGGCTTTCCGGGCCATTTTGGTGATTTGTTCTGACCTATTCTACCTTTAAAGTAGCTGTCCATTGAACTGAGGGCGTTGGTAAAAATATAGCTTGTCCCACTGCTATCAGCGCGTACAGCTAATCTAATTTGGCTATTTGGTAATTTTGCTCCAGGGTTATCGGCGGCAATTTTGGGGTCATTCCATTTGGTGATTTGACCGGAAAAAATTGCTGGAAGTACCTTGCGCGATAACTTTAAATTCGATACACCAGGTAAATTGTAAACTACTGCAACGGGACCTCCGGCTGTCGGAACGTACAATACCCCGTTCTTGACTTTGGCGGCTTCCGCGTCAGTCATAGCTGTATCGCTACCTGCAAAGTCAACGCTTCCCGCCGTTAACTGTTTGATTCCACCACCGCTACCAATACCTTGATAGTTGACTTGTACAGGCTGACTGCCTTTACGCAGTTCGCTAAAATAGCGCTGATATAGAGGTTCGGGAAAAGTAGCTCCAGCACCATTTAAAGTTACTGCTTTTTGGGCGAAAGATTCAACTACAGATCCTAATACTACAGCCGCAGCGATCGCTGAAGCTGTAAAAGCAAGCCTAAAAGGGGCTCTAGACAAAACCATATAATACAACCTCTATCAAAAGAATTATTTTTGTCACCCTGAATAAAATTACTACTATATCGGTTAAGCAATGGGGAGAAATAAGTTAATTTATGGTTAATTTTGGCTAAATTTTTGTTTAAATAGCTGCATTTGTTCGCTAGAAAACTTTTCTTATTAAGTTTTATTGATATAGTGAGCAATGAAATAACCCAAGAATGACTATTGTCGAAAAATATTTTTTTGAAGTTTTATCAAACATATTAAAGCGACAAAACGTAGCAAGCTAGATCGACTTATCAACTCCTAACCTTTGATTAATTCAAATTATGAGAATGTCCTATTCTCTCAAAGACCATTCATGGCAGCAACTACTTCGACCGATGCTGTTGCTTTCTATAGGCGTACATGGTTTGCTATTGTTCGCTCCCATGCCGATGCAAAAAGCGGAACTTAGTAAAAAAGAAGTAACTCAAGACCGAGTCAAAATTACCCAACTACCAACGGATTCTACGCCACCGAGTGTTATTAAAAAATCTTCTCAATCAACAATTATTCGCCAATATACTAAACCGATTATTAGTCAAAAACTTGTTAGTAAGCCGATAATTAAACCATCTCCAGAAGTAGAAATAAGCTCCAAAACTGCAAAACCAACTCCTCAAGCTCTAGCTGCTGTTCCTTCTGAATCTAGTGCTTTGCCAAATCCTAGTAACCTTAACGATCCTTTTAGTGATTTTCCCAAATATATAAATTCTCAACCAGGCTCTTTAGGTTTATTTAAAGCACCTATAGATCGAAATAGCCAACAAACTCAAGATGAAATTACCGTAGTAGCTGAATATTTTGACCGAGAACTAAAGGCGCGAGAATACAAAGTTGCCTTTGCCAAAAATGAAGCTGATGCAAAAGCTTTTGAATTAACAAAAGGCAATACAACTAAATTTCTTAACTTAATCGCTCATAAGGGCGGGACAGTTATTGTTTTAGCTTCAGAAATACTTAACCGAGAAAACATCAACGATGTAGCAAAAGTTAGTCCGCAAGAAGAAGCTTTTATTAGTGTTCTTGACCAAATAAATTTTGAAAATATCGATCAACCCGATCTTTATTTATCAGATCCCAGCTTATTTTATTCTAAGTTTGGTGCAGATAAAGATGGGTTTTATGAAGTTGAGCAAAAATCAAATACTGTAGGTACTATTCGGTTAATTCCCGATCAATTACCAGAGCAAGTAGTTAATACAATATTTATTCCTGCATTAAAAAGCAGTGGTTTTGAAGTTAATTCTCAAGGGGAATATGGTGGAGGAGTTGTTTATGAAGTTAAGCAAGAAACTTTTGTTACTTATCTCAATTTAGTACCAACAAGCGATCGCCAAGGCACAGTAGTTGTATCTTGGAGTAGTATGCCCGACTAATTAGAGTCAATTGCAAGGGAAACGCGATCGCCTCCTAAATCCCGCATTTTACCTAATACTTGTACTACTTGCTCGTAAGGCAATTTTTTGTCAGCTTGCAAAACTACTGCACCCTTAGGATTTGTTTGCAAATAAGCTTGCATCTGTTGACTTAGTTGTGCTTCGGTAACGGGAATACTAGCGATCGCAATTTGTCCTTGTCGAGTTAATTCCACAATCAAAGGGTCGGGTGTCTTTAGATCATTTGCTCCCGCCTTTGTACTAGGTAAATCAATATTTACCGAGCGCTGTTGTACTGTCAACGTCATCGAAATAATGATGAAGAAAGTTAAAATTGTCATCAATACGTCCATCATAGGAACCAGATTTATCTCTGGCATTTGGGACTTAGAAGCTCGGAATCTAGAATTTAATGGCATAAAGTGTTAATTACTATCTTGTTCCAACAATCGCTGCGACCTATGGTTAGATTGAGTCGGTTCGTACCATACTTGACGGTAGATTAGTTCTAAATCGCTACCTACTCTAGAAAAATAGTCCATTTGCTGCGACTGCAAGCTAACAAAAATGCGGAAAAAACATAAAGCAATAATGGCTACAATCATTCCCGCCGCCGTAGTTGTTAGTGCTTCACCGATTCCTGCCGCCGCTTGAGTTACATCACTACTACTACCACCACCGCCGATTTGTAGACTGCCAAAAGTAATAATTAAACCCGTTACCGTGCCTAATAGTCCGAGTAGAGGCGCGATCGCAATTACAGTTTCTAGCAGCTTATCTCCTTTTCGCATCTGCACAAATTCCCGATCGGCGGCGGCTTCCATGGCAAGATGGAAAGTTTCTGGGCTAGGTTGATGGAGTTTGAGCGGTGCTAATAGAAACCTGCCAATTGCCAAATTTTGCGATTGTTTAGCAATTTGTGCTGCCGTACCTAAATCTTTGGGAGCAGCTTTTAGGACATCATGCACAACTCGATCTTCTTGGCTAGTTAGCTGAAACCAAAACAGACCCCGCTCGAAAGCACAAGCAAAAGTAGCGATCGATAAACCTAGCAGAGGGTACATCACCGGACCCCCGGCTACAAACAAGTCATATACTCTAGACATAATTTAAGTAAAAACTAGCGCAATGCCAATACCTAGTGCTGATAGCAGATACCAGTTATTTATTACGATAAATTAAAAAGGTAAATTTTTCGTTAAGTCTATTTAAGTTGTGACAATAGAAAAGAACGCTTAAAAGTTATTAATTATTTTAACTATGGCAAGAGATTTACGGGGATTTATCAAACAGCTAGAAGAAAGAGGACAGCTAAAGCGAATTAGTGCTTTGGTCGATCCAGAGCTAGAAGTTGCCGAAATTTCTAACCGGATGTTGCAAAAAGGCGGCCCAGGGCTGTTATTTGAGAACGTTAAAGGTGCAGATTTTCCCGTAGCCATCAACTTGATGGGGACTGTAGAGCGAATTTGCTGGGCGATGAATATGCAACAGCCAGAGGAACTAGAAGACTTAGGCAAAAAGCTAGGAATGCTCCAACAACCCAAACCACCGAAGAAAATCGGACAAGCGGTGGAATTTGGCAAACTATTATTTGATGTACTCAAAGCAAAGCCAGGGCGAGACTTTTTCCCCGCGTGTCAGCAAGTAGTAATTCAAGGCGATGATGTAGATCTAAACCGACTACCGCTAATTCGTCCTTATGTAGGAGATGCGGGCAAAATTATTACTTTAGGTTTGGTAATTACAAAAGATTGCGAAACCGGAACGCCCAATGTAGGAGTTTATCGCCTGCAACTACAATCGCGCAATACAATGACCGTCCACTGGTTATCAGTACGGGGTGGGGCGAGACATTTGCGTAAAGCCGCCGAAAGAGGGAAAAAATTGGAAATTGCGATCGCTCTTGGTGTCGATCCGATGATGATCATGGCAGCCGCTACACCTATACCTGTAGATCTCTCTGAGTGGCTGTTTGCAGGGCTTTACGGTGGTTCTGGCGTAAATTTGGCAAAATGTAAAACTGTAGACTTAGAAGTGCCAGCAGACTCAGAATTTGTCTTAGAAGGGACGATTACACCAGGGGAAGTAATGCCCGATGGGCCTTTTGGCGATCATATGGGTTATTACGGCGGCGTGGAAGATTCGCCCTTAGTACGCTTTCACTGCATGACTCATCGGCAAAACCCAGTTTATTTGACCACTTTTAGCGGTCGTCCGCCCAAAGAAGAAGCAATGATGGCGATCGCACTCAACCGCATATATACGCCTATATTGCGGCAGCAAGTATCAGAAATTGTAGACTTTTTCTTGCCGATGGAAGCTCTTAGCTACAAAGCGGCGATTATTTCTATTGATAAAGCGTATCCTGGTCAAGCACGTCGTGCGGCTTTGGCTTTTTGGAGTGCCTTACCGCAATTTACTTACACTAAGTTTGTGATTGTAGTAGATAAAGATATCAATATCCGCGATCCGCGTCAGGTAGTTTGGGCGATTAGTTCTAAAGTAGATCCTACGCGCGATGTATTTATTCTCCCAAATACTCCTTTTGACACCCTAGACTTTGCCAGCGAAAAAATTGGTTTAGGCGGACGCATGGGGATTGATGCCACAACTAAAATCCCACCAGAAACCGACCACGATTGGGGTGCAGCCTTAGAATCTGACCCTGAGGTAGCAGCGATGGTAGAAAGACGTTGGGCGGAGTACGGTTTAGCCGACTTACAGTTAGGAGAAGTTGACCCCAATTTGTTTGGCTACGATATGCGCTAACGGGTATTACGCCAAGTAAAGATTGTTTGACACAGTTTTTGCCCAATATAGTTTTGACCGGAAGCGTAAGTTTGAGCGCGATCGCTATCCTACACCTATAGTTTTTTAGATAGCGATCGCGCCCATGACATTTGCCAATTAACTGGAATAGCAACTGTCCATACCAGGCGATGCAACATCCAACTGCTACAAAAAATGCCGCGATCACAATTAACAGTCGCTTCTTGCGTGTAGCATCAACAATCAAACCCATAGGAGTTTGAGCGACTAATCTAGCAATACTTGAAGCGGACATTGCCACGCCAATACTAGCTGGATTCCAGTGATGAGTCGCCAATAAATTGCTAGATAAGAACCTACTCCATCACGAACATCAGCCAAAAATACATTCACATAGTCAAGCGCTTGTAAACTTTTTCGCGGCGATGCCGCTAAAGGCCTGGGCATAAATTTGCTCATAATTCTTACTGAATTTGTTGATTTAAGCAGAAGTAATAATTAACGCTCAATGACCTTACTTTTGCATTTATTTCTTTAGCTCCCTCAGCAGCTATATTCCTTCTTTTTCTAATCAATACCAATAAATAATAATTTGCAGCGACGGCGCTTTTTGGACTTTACTATATCATCGCTATCTCTCTTAATACTTAGGTTTGTCCTAAGAAATCACTTTAATTTCTACTAGATATATTCCGTAAATTTCAATAATATTTTGAGCAGCCCATTCGATGAAAGTAAAATTAATTTCAATATATCTAATGCCAGCTTTTCCCTTGCATATAACATGAAACAATAGGTTGTTTGCAGTTAGATTCAACATATTGTAAGGATGTATACTGCGACTCTAAGGATTTTGCTAAATAGTAGCCTACCCTGTTTAAACTTATCTTGTTCGCAATCCAATTTGCAGAATCTAAAATGTTGTAGCTAGTAATATTAAGATATACGCATAGTTATAAGCTTGCGGGGTCTTATAGGCAAGAGTTATTAATGCAGTGTATATTGTGGTGTTGATGTTGTAAGACGACCGATTTGGAGATACTCAACTTCCGTTTGTATTTATCTTTAGTGTCAGTATACCTAAAGTAATAAATAGTATAAGTATTTAATTATACTAAGTTGCGCTCCGACATAGCAGCAGGGTTCCTGGGGTATAGCCACTTTTCCTGAATTAAGGATGATTTTTTAGAACGCAACTTGGTATTAGTTTATTAAATAACTTGATGACTAAATATTAAAGAATCTAAATTAGAGCGAATTTATATGATCGGCAACAGAGATTTTTTATAGCTGTAGCGATATGATTTCAGTTTGATAAGTTAAGTACAAAAGACAGAACCCTGAACCCTAAACCAAAAATTTTAATAGAGGCAATCGTTAATGAAAGTACTGGTTACGGGAGTAGCTGGATTTATTGGCTATCACTTAGCAGAGCGTTTATTAGCAGAGGGGATAAGTGTCTGCGGCATCGACAATCTCAACAATTACTACGATGTTAATTTAAAAAAAAATAGACTAGCTCAACTCTATCCTCACACTGGCTTTAATTTTCAGCTACTCGACTTATTCGATCGCCAAAGTATGGATAGCTTGTTTCAAGAGCAAAAGTTTGATTGTGTTGTCAATTTAGCGGCGCAAGCAGGGGTGCGCTATTCCATTGAAAATCCCTTTGCTTATGTAGATAGCAACCTTGTGGGCTTTGTCAACTTACTAGAAGCTTGCCGTCAGCAACAAACAAAACATTTAGTGTTTGCTTCCTCAAGTTCAGTCTACGGTGCTAATAGCAAAGTCCCCTTTGCTACTAGCGATAACGTCGATCGTCCAGTGTCACTGTATGCTGCAACCAAAAAGGCGAACGAATTGATTGCTCACACCTACAGTCATTTGTATAGTTTGCCCATAACCGGACTGCGCTTTTTTACAGTTTACGGCCCTTGGGGTAGACCGGATATGGCTTACTTTAAATTTGTCAAAGCGATCGCCCAAGGTAAACCAATTGATGTTTACAATTTCGGCAAAATGAAGCGCGATTTTACTTATATTGATGATGTAGTTGAAGGCATAGTGCGAGTTATGTCCAAGCCTCCTCAAGCTAACCTAGAGGCAGCTACAAGCAGTGCTGCCTACAAAATTTACAATATTGGCAACAACAAGCCAGTTGAGTTAATGCACTTTATCGAAGTAATTGAAAAGGCTATTGGTAAAGCAGCGATTAAGAATTTACTACCAATGCAACCTGGTGATGTTCCTTGTACCTATGCCGATGTAGACGATTTAATTAAAGATGTTGGATTTAAGCCTACTACATCAATTGAAGAAGGTCTTGGACGCTTTGTTGAGTGGTATCAGACTTACTATATTTCGTGAACTAAACGACGTAGTAATTTAGACTAAATACTTGCCCTTGTTAGTGATATTGCAGACAAGATTTCAGGTTAAGAGTTGGTTATCATGGGTCTAATCTAATAAACTGTCTGCTAGTATAAACAGAACTCATCGCATTATCTGTATTTATCAAGCCAGCACAGATAGATTTTCAGTCGCTCGTCGCCTGCATATAGTTCCTAATTTAGGAGATCTAGCAAAACAGAATAAAAATTACAAGCTAATAATTTTTGAATTGCTTAATAACTTATATGCCAACATTGCGATCGCTAATTTATATATCTAACGGCAATCTACCATCTAAAATGGCTCACACTATTCAAGTAGCTAAGATGGGGCAAGCTTTGTCTCAAAAACTGAAGCATTTTGAATTAGTGACAGGTGGAGATATCAAGTCAGCTTTTCAGGGGATGAATGCAGAATTTCAAAGTTGGTATGGCTTACATAGTAAATATAAATTGGTACGCATACCACTGCATACCAAAGTAAATTATCCTTTTTCACTAGGTTATCAAAATCAAACTTTTTTTAAGTTAGCTTCTCTATATACCTGCCTAAAAGCTCCTTCCTTGGTGTACACGCGCGATGATAGAAGTGCGGAAATGTTGTTAGATATTGGTATACCTGTGCTTTGGGAACAGCATCACCCGATCAAAAAAGAGTCTCCCTATTGCAAGTTGCTACATGACAAAAACTTAGTTGGATTTGTTACTATATCGCCAAAAATAGCTGAAGCTTATCTCGGACTAGGTCTTAATCCCCAAAAATCTTTAATTGCTCACAGCGCTGTAGATTCTCAAAGTTTTCTTCCATACCAAGCAAAAGAATTTGCTCGCCAAAAACTTTCCCTGCATCAAGACAAAAAGATTATTCTCTATTCAGGACATTTATATGATTACAAAGGAGTGCCAACAATTCTAGAAACTGCTCTTTTGCTGCCAGAATACACATTTGTTTTGGTAGGAGGATGGGAAGATGATATTAAAAGAGTGAGAGAAACTTGTAAGAGTAAAAATATAAATAATGTAAAAATTATTGGTCATGTATCGCAGACCGCGTTAGCTTCATATCTATACGCCGCAGATATTTTACTTCTACCTACTAGCAAATCATGGGAACAAGCTGAAAGTACAAGCCCCCTAAAACTCTTTGAATATATGGTGGTGAAAAGACCAATTGTTGCTTCAGCGTTGTCAAACATAATGACAGTCTTGCGCGATGGGGAAAATGCGCTTTTGGCAGAACCTGACGAACCTCTTGCTTTTAAACAAGCTATAGAGAAGTTACTTGTAAATCCAGCCTTAGTAGATTCTCTTACTGAGCAAGCTTTTCAAGAAGTGCAGCATTTTACTTGGAATAATCGAGCCGAAAAAGTTTTGCAGTTTGCAGCAGAAAGATTACAACAAATGGATAAAGGTACAAATAACCCTGGGGCAAACTTGATTAAATATATTCAAGAAAGCTCCAAAAGATTGACTAAGAAAATATTGTGATAGCGAAGATACATTTGGAAAATTACATACCCTACTAGGTGTTGTACGCAGATGAAAATTGCTTTTGTAACTCATTACGATTTGCTAAAAAAGGGGACTTGGTCTACTAACTTGGTAGGACACTATGGGACAAGTTATTATATGGCTCAAGCTCTAAAAGAGCGATGCGAATCGCTTGATTACGTCGGCCCTCTAGAAGATAAGTATTCATTTATATCTAAACTAGAATTTCATATACATAGAATCTTAAATATAAAAACATATCATGATTGGGCATCTCCATCCATAAACAAAAACTACGCCCAACAAATTGCTAATAAAGTCTCAAAAACCAATCCCGACCTTGTTATCTGTCCGCACATGAATGCGATCGCATATCTAAAATGCAAGCAGCCTGTTGTCCTGTGGACAGACTCTCTTTATGAAGGAACTATGAGTACGTTTCCTGATGGTAAGCCTAGTCAAACCTCTGTTAGACATTTAAAGACGTTAGATAGGCTAGCAATGGAAAATTGCCGCTTAGTCATATTTTCGTCTGAGTGGGCTGCTCAACTAGCAATGAAAACTTATGATGTTGACCCTGCTAAAATCAAAGTCGTCCCCACAGGAGCTAATTTAGAATGTCGTAGAACAAAAAATGATATCGATGACATTATTCGTTCTAAATCATCAAAAGTATGCAAATTGCTGTTCTGCGGTGTTAATTGGGTACGAAAAGGTGGAGATATTGCTCTTGAAGTAGCCAAACAATTAAATGATTCTGGCATAACTGAACTTACAATAGTTGGTTGCCAGCCTGAGACAAGCGAGTCTTTGCCTCATTTTGTTAAAGTGCTTGGGTTTATCAATCGTTCAACTCAGGAGGGAGAAAAGTTGATAGAAAAATTGTTTCAAGAATCGCATTTTCTAATTCTACCTTCGCGGACAGATTTTACGCCAGCAGTTATTAGAGAAGCAAGTTCGTTTGGCTTACCGTGTATCTCAACAAACGTTGGCGGTATTCCTACTCTAATTGAAGATGGTTGCAACGGTAAGGTTTTTGATGTTGATGCTAGTCCTAATGAATATTGCGCTTATATTTCTGAGTTGATTGCTGATTATTCTAAATATGTAGCTTTATCTTTTTCTTCGTTCCAAGAGTATGAATCGCGCTTAAATTGGGCTGCTGCTGGAGAAGCTGCTATGAAGCACTTATCTAAGCTACTCTAGCTGATTTGAATTCAGTTTGGGTTACTGAAAAATTGTCTATTCTCAGGTTAAGCCACTCTAGACATAGGCTCTCCTAAAAAGTGGTTGATACCTATCGCATTAACTTATTAAGACAATACTTGATGTATTTTGACAGTAGGTCTTTACGCAAATTGTTAAACAAAAATGCAACATTAATCAAAATATAATAACTTTTAGCCATGACTAAGCTAATTATTCAAATTCCTTGCTACAACGAGGAAGCAACTCTAGGCATTACACTTACTGCGCTTCCACGTAACCTCCCTGGAATAAGTGATATAGAATGGCTAATTATTAATGATGGTAGTTCTGATAAAACGGTAGAAGTCGCCCTGTCTTTTGGGGTAGACCATATAGTTACTCTCAACTACAATCAAGGTCTAGCCAAAGCTTTTATGGCAGGGTTAGAAGCTAGTTTATTGGCTGGGGCAGATATTATTGTTAATACAGATGCAGATAATCAATATTGTGCTGATGATATTCCGAAACTAATTGAACCAATCTTAGCAGGTAGGGCAGAAATTGTTATTGGTACACGCCCTATTAGTAAAATTAAACATTTTTCACCAATAAAAAAGTTTTTGCAAAAACTAGGAAGTTGGGCGGTGCGCGTTGCTAGTAATACAGATATTCCCGATGCTCCTAGTGGGTTTCGGGCAATTAGCCGAGAAGCTGCAATTCAACTTAATGTATTTAATGAATACACCTATACTTTAGAAACAATTATTCAAGCAGGTCAAAGAGGAATAAAAATTACATCAGTACCAATTAGGACTAATAAATACTTAAGACCTTCACGATTAGTTAAAAGTATTCCTACTTACGTTCAGCGATCGCTATTTACTATTCTACGAATTTTCATGACTTATAAACCTCTCCGGTTTTTTACGATTCTGGGGAGCATACCTTTTACTCTTGGTTTATTCTTGGGAGTCCGTTGGCTGTTAATATTTTTAAGCGGGACTGAACGCACCCATATACCTAGTTTAATTTTGACGGCAATCCTAATTCTGATTGGCGTGCAATTATGGATATTTGGCTTAATTGCCGATTTAATGGCAGTTAACCGCAAAATGTTAGAAGAAATTCAATTAAGAGTGCGGCGACAAGAAATAGAAGCTCAAAGCCAGAAAGAAAAAATACTACTATAATTTGCCATAAAAATAAGCATTGTATTTAGCTAAAACTTCTGAGTAATTTAAATTATCTGAGCTTATCCATGCATGAATAAAGACCTATTTGCTCGCGGGGCGATTTCCCAAATTCCCAAAATTTTAACGTTACTAGATCGAAACGTCCACAGCCCTACTTATGGCTGCTTTGACCGCAATTTTTGGCACTACAAAATCATTGATTTTCCTAGCGGAATGGCGCAAGAGTTTGTCTTGCCCCTGGCATTGGCATACGATACTAATTTGTCAGACAACCCCTTTTATCGCCAACCTGTAATTCCCCAATGGGTAGAAGCTGGTATTTTGTACGCTGCTAGTAGCGCTCACAAAGATGGCTCTTGCGACGATTATTTTCCTTACGAACGTGCTGGGGGAGCGGCAGCTTTTTCTTTACTTGCTTGTATTGATAGCTACAACTTATTAGGATTCAATAGCAAAATTGCTCTACGTTTTTTTGACAAACGAGCAGATTGGTTAGCACATCACAATGAAAGCGGTAGACTTACCAACCACCAAGCTTTAATTGTCCTCTGCTTAGAACTTTTGTCCAACCTCTTGCAGACATCGAAGTGGGATCGAGCCAAAGTGCAGCGCTTAGAACAGGTATTGTCTTGGCAAAATCCTGAAGGTTGGTTTCAAGAGTACGAAGGCTGCGATCCTGGCTATCATACGCTGACTGTTTCTTGTTTAGCGCGAATTTATCAGTTAAAACCGGATATCAGAATTAAAGAAGCACTAATTAAAGCCGTTGACTTGGCTGCTCACTTCGTACATCCTGATGGTTCCTACGGAGGAGAATATACTAGCCGCAATACTTATAACTTTTTTCCTCACGGATTTGAATTAGTTGGGCAGTGGATGCCAAAAGCCCTAGAAATTAACGATCGCTTTTTAGCTGGACTTGCCAAGGGTTTAGCACCATGCTACAGCGACGACCATATTATCGGACATCATACTTGGAATTATCTTTTAGCATGGAGAGACTTTGTTTGCGATCGCCCTTTACCTTTAGCCCGTCCTACTGGTCGAATTTGGCTGAAGGAAGCAAAAATTCTCATCGACCGCCGCGACGATACTGAACTTTATATAGCTTTAAATAAAGGTGGAGTATTTAAACTATTTCGCCACAATCAATTAATAGCTGCTGATACGCAATTTTCCCTAGAAGTGCTTGCTGGGAAGAAACGAAAAAATGCAGTAGGTCACTTGGTTAGCGACTATCAAATCCGCTTAGATAAAGATGAAATTTCGATAGGCGGTCAACTTGGTTGGGCAAAACAAAAGCAAATGACCCCGCTTAACTTGCTAATATTGCGAGTTGTTATGCTAACTGTGGGGCGTTTCTTTCCTAACTTAATTCGCAAGCTATTGCAAAAAGTCTTGATTGTCGGCAAAAGTAGCGCTCCTTACCACTTTCACCGTCAACTGCGCTTTTTAAACGGACAGTGGCAGATTAGCGATCAATTGCAAGCAAGGGATTGGCAAAATATTACTGCGGCTGGAATTGGCTGCGACCAAACTTCTATCTATGTTGTCATGAGTCGGACTTTCCAGCAGGGTCAGTTGCAATCTTGGCTAGATCTTACGCCGGAAATCCGCAAACTCTCGTCGGGTGAATCACTCAAATTGGAGCGCTACTACTAACATGAAGCGACTAATTTCCATCGCTGTTAGCACGATGATTTTGGTAATCATTTATGCAAAAATTGATTTTCCGGGGCTAATAGCAGTCTTTCAAAATAGCGACTTCTGGTGGATGGCGATTAGTTTGGGTATGGTAGTACCCCTAACTTTGCTTACCTCGTGGCGGCTGCAACACCTAATGCCAGCCAAATCGACTTTAGGCTTTGGTGAAGCTAATCGGCTAATCTTGGCTGCTAGTACCCTCAATATGGTGCTGCCCTCGAAGATGGGCGACATTGCTAAAGCTTATTTCATGAAGCAGCGAGGACACTTAGACGGCTCATTATCGCTGTCTTTAGTAGTATTTGAGAAGGCTTGCGATATGCTTTCTCTGCTGTTGTGGTGTGTGTTTGGGTTGATATTTTATCCTGACAAAAACTGGTTGTTTTGGATAATGACAGGCGGTGTAGCTTTTGGGCTGGTTACTGGATTGCTGCTGTTAGGTTCTCGCCAATTTGCTCAAGTATTTTTTGTTATTGGTAATAAGATTGCACAAAAAAAACTTAAACCCAAGGTCAGGAAACTGAGTTCTGCTTGGGAGGAGATGCATAACTATTTCTGGCAAGACAAAGTTCAACTACTAAAAATTACAATTACTTCAATTTTTATTTGGTTCTTGCACTTATTGCAAATTTGGTTTTTTATCCTTGCTCTCAAAGCGTGGACTCCTTTGCTGGCAAATTTGGCATTGTCTCCCCTGGCAATTTTGGCTGGTTTGTTACCATTAACCTTTGCTGGGGTTGGGACTAGGGATGCAGCCTTAATTTTCTTTTATCAACCATACTTTGATACAACTACTGCGGCTGCTTTAGGACTATTGTGTACTTCTCGGTACTTGTTACCAGCCGTGGGAGGTTTGCCTTTTCTAGGCAAGTTTTTAGCAGTTACACGCAAAAGTGAAAACCTAACTCATAGCGCAAGTAAAGAGTAATGAACCTGACTCGCAGTTTACACCAAGTTTTAACTAAGGAAATTCGCCACACATCTAGCGCTCAGGTGCGTTTGTGGTTTAGTCTAAGTTTGCTTGTGACAGTAGGTTACGGTTTACTTACACTTAGGCAAGTCTTTAGCAGTCAGTATATTATTCACGATGACGTGCGATCGCACGTATTTTGGATGCGACGGTTTTTAGACTCAAGCTTATTCCCACAAGACCTAATTTCTGATTATTTTCAATCTGTTGCCCCTGCTGGTTATTTCCACCTTTATCGCTTGGTAGCAGGTTGGGGGATTGACCCACTGTTATTTAACAAAGTTTTACCTTTATTTTTGGCACTCGTTACCAGTGCATACTGTTTTGGCGTTTGTATGGAAATATTTTCAGTACCAGCAGCAGGTTTTATCGCTACAGTATTTCTCAATCAAACAATGTGGCTTACCCCTGAAGTAACTTCAGGTACGCCTAGAGCTTTTTTCTATCCACTATTACTTGCTTTTTTATATTACTTGTTGCGGCGCTCTCTGTTTCCTTGTTTGGTTTCTCTAGTTTTACAAGGTCTTTTTTATCCACACTGTCTGTTAATTTCGGCGGGTGTTTTGATTCTGCAACTATTTCGCCTAGAAAACTGGCGACCTCGCTTTGCTTTGGAAAGGAGCAATCTTTTGTTTTGTACGGCTGGATTAGGAACCATTGTAATTATGCTGCTGCCTTATGCTTTGCAGGTTTCGAAGTATGGCCCAGTAGTCACCGCCGCCCAAGCTAGAGAGATACCAATTTTTCAAAGCACTGGTCGCAAACCATTTTTTTATGCAAACCCGATAAAGTTTTGGTTCTGTGCCGAACGTAGCAGCATCATACCCTACGAATGGTGTACGCATTTTCCACCGTTGCAGGTTTGGATAGCGTTGTTGCTACCAATATTACTAAAATTTGGCGGAGTCTTTCCCTTAACTAAACAAGTCTCCGATAAAATTGCGCTGCTACCGCAAGTTTTATTATCTTCTTTAAGTGTATTTTTTGCTGCCCACATTTTACTATTTAAGCTGCATCTCCCTAGCCGCTATAGCAAGCACAGCATCCGGATTTTGGCAGCCATAGCAGCCGGAATTGCTCTAATAATTATCTTAGATGCGGTATTTGTTTGGGCAAGACAACCATCTAAAATTCCTAGCAAAGTGCGGCAACTGTTGACTCTAGGGTTTGTATCTCTATTAACTGTCTTAGTCTTTTCATTTCCCTCTTTGGTCAAGTTCTCGGACACTGGCTATAAAACAGCTAATGCTCCTGAATTGTACGATTTCTTCGCTCAGCAACCAAAAGATGCTCTAATTGCTTCTTTTTCAGAAGAAGCTAATAACATACCCACATTTTCGCGGCGTTCTGTACTATTTAGTAGTGAAACTGCCGTTCCTTACCACTTAGGTTTTTACCGCCAAATTGAGCAACGTGCAGTTGACTTAATGCAAGCACAGTACAGTCAAGATTTGGCAGTTATGCAAGATTTGATCCAAAAATATGGCGTAGATTTTGTATTATTAGATCGCAGAGCCTTTACTCCTGAATACATTGAACAAGATAGCTGGATGAGAGGCATTGAACCTGCGGCAACAGCAGCAATAACCAAGTTAAAGCAAGGAACTGTACCAGCGCTATCAAAGGTAATAGATAGCTGTTCTGTGTTGCAGACTAAAGGTAGAAATAATAACGATCTGATTGTGTTGTCAGCAGATTGTCTCTTAAGTACAAAGCAAGTTAAAGATGTTCTCAACTAACTCAAGGTGACAGCGCGATTGGTGGTGAGTTAGTTCAATGCACAGGTTTCTAAAAAGTTAAACGCTATAGAATCAATCCAATTGCAGAAACGTTTGCAGCAGTACATTAGCTCCCTCAGTACACTGTTCTGGAGACGTGTATTCGTCTTCAGAATGGCTAAGTCCAGCAAAACTAGGCACAAAAATCATGCCCATATCAGTAAAGCGTCCAATTTCTTGAGCATCGTGTCCGGCGCGGCTGGGCAAGTAGCTGTAGCTTAATCCCAGTTGCTGACAAACTTGGGCGATCGCATCTTGAATTTTGGCGGCTGCTAAAGTAGGCATGACGTGCAAAGCTTGAGTCATGACAATTTCTGTTTGAGTTGCTGTAGCAATTTCGGCAAACTGCTGTCGCATCTGGGCAACTAGATTGTCTAAATGAGTTTGAGATAGATCCCGTAAGTCAATTTTTAGCTCAACTTTGCCAGGGACAACATTTACAGCATTCGGTGAAACGGAGAAATATCCGACTGTTGCTACTTGCTCCCCTGGGGTATTTCCTAGCTGATTTACAGCCAAGACTATTTGAGATGCTGCAACTAGCGCATCTTTATTTAGTCATCCCTACACGCTAGATAACAACGATATGCACTTTGCTACTACTCAAGGGTTCAACTGCGGCGATCAGTTTTTTACATATCTGCGCGATGCTTTTGATGTCTTGTACGCCGAGGGTGAAACTGCGCCTAAGATGATGAGTGTAGGGCTACACTGCCGCCTGACAGGTAGACCAGGACGAATAGCTGCTTTAGCTCGTTTTCTCGATTACGTACAGCAACGCGCTCGCGTTTGGCTTTGTCGCCGAATTGACATTGCCCACCACTGGCACGAACATCATATGCTATGAAAAAGGGAAAAGGTTAAAGGATTGAAAATTTTCTTTAACCTTGCAATTTATCGATAAAAATTTTTATGGCAAGTCAAATTTTGTTTATTGTTAAATTGTTTGTTGTCTCTACAATATTATCTGTTGCAATTAAATTTGCTCCCATAGCTATTCCTCTAACAACAACCAATGTCCTGATTGGAGTTCTATCACCTACTGTAGTGATGGCGATTGCATTTTTGTGGCGTTACGCAACTACTAATCAGCAAAAAATCAGCTAACCTCTTTTCAGATATAGGAGAAATCACCATAATCCGCTAATCTAGCTGCATTAAGATATCAAACCCAACTTATTGATAGGAGTTACAGCAGAGTGAATATCGGTCAATGGATCGGTTTAATCGCCTTAGTTATCTCTCTGTATATACTGTGGCAGATTCGTCAACTGCTTTTATTAGTATTTACTGCGATCGTGATTGCTACGGCTTTAAATAGATTAGCTCGACGCTTGCAAAAATCCGGTGTATCGCGGGGCTTTGCCATCCTACTATCTGTAGGAATTTTGCTCACTGTACTAACTGGCTTTTTTTGGTTGATCGTGCCAGCTTTTACAGGTCAGTTTCAACAATTAGCAGAGTTGTTTCCCAAAGGACTTGCTAGATCGGAATTTTGGGTTGCTCAACTTGAAAGGTTCGTACCGCCGCAATTTACTCCTTATTTGCCGGATGTTGATGGATTAATTAGACAAGTTCAGCCCTTAGCAAACCAGCTTTTCCAAAGATTTTTTACTTTCTTTTCTAGCTCCTTTGGCTTTGTCATTGACTTTTTGCTAGTCCTAATTTTGACTTTAATGTTCCTTAGCGATCCGCAACCTTATCGCCAAGCCTTTATTTGTTTGTTTCCTTCTTTCTATCGGCGACGAGTAAATACAATTTTAGACCGTTGTGAAGTAGCTTTGCGCGGCTGGCTAATCGGTATTTTGTTTAATATGTTTGTCATCGCTTCCTTAAGTGGGATTGGTTTGGTAATTTTGGGCATCCCCTTACCACTGGCTCAAGCCGCGTTAGCAGGAATTTTGACGTTCATACCCAATGTGGGACCAGCTTTGAGTGTAATTCCCCCCATGGCGATCGCCTTATTAGACGCACCTTGGAAATCTTTAGCAGTCTTAGGGTTGTATATTGGCATCCAGCAGCTAGAAACCAACTTTTTGCCTCCCTACGTGATGCCACAAAAATTTTCGTTGCTCCCCGCCGTTACGTTGCTCTCTCAAGTCTTTTTTGCAACTTTCTTCGGGTTTTTGGGTTTATTGTTAGCTTTGCCTTTAACGGTAGTTGCTCAAGTATGGATTCAGGAAGTATTGATTACCGATGTACTAGATAAATGGGGTAAGGATGCCAAGGACGACGTTGGACCTCAACCAAGCCCTGAAACTTTAGAAAATCCCGCAAACCCCCAACCAACCCAGGTACAAACAACGATTATTGTCCAGAAACCAGATGAAGACGATCGCCGAAATCAACGACAAAATTAGCCGCAAATGTGCAGTGGTATGGACGGTAGAGGAATTAAAAGCACAAGTTGCCAATTCTAGTGTTGCTCAAGTGGCTAAAGAGGTAGATGTAATTACTACCGGAACTTTTGAGCCAATGGAGTCTTCCGGCGCAATTATTAATTTGGGACATACCGATCCGCCCATCAAAATTCGTCGTTGCTGGATAGATAACGTCCCTGTCTACTCAGGTTTTGGAGCCGTAGACTTGTATTTGGGGGCTACTCAAGCAATGGAATCTCAAGATGGAGAAGAATTGCGCGATCGCGGCGGCGGTCATGTCATCTCTGACTTGATTGCTGGCTTACCCGTACAAGTAAAAGCTTTGGGACAGGTGACAGATTGCTATCCTCGCGCCTCTTTTGAAACCACGATCACTCGCGAAACTATTAACCAATTTTACTTATTCAATCCGCGCAATCTATACCAAAACTTTATCGTCGGAGTTAATGGCGGCGATCGCCCGTTATTCACTTATTTAGGACCTCTGCAACCACGTTTGAGTAATGCCGTCTACTCTAACCCCGGCGCAATTTCCCCTTTGCTTAACGATCCAGACTTGCAATTAATTGGGATTGGCACAAAAATCTTTTTAGGCGGCGGCGTTGGTTACGTGGCTTGGGAAGGTACGCAGCATTTCCCTTTACAAAAACGCTTGCCCAATCGCACGCCCGTAGGACCTGCGGCTACTTTAGCCTTGATTGGCGATGCCAAACAAATGAACAGTCGTTGGGTACGCGGTTGTTATTTCAAAAGTTACGGACCTTCCTTAATGTTAGGCGTAGGCATACCTTTACCTGCATTGAATGAGGAAGTAGTCGCTCGTTGTGCCGTCCAGGACAAAGATTTGGTAGCGCCAATTGTAGACTTTTCTATTCCCCGGCGCGTCCGTCCTACTTTTGGGCTGGTGAGTTATGCTCAACTAAAATCTGGGCGCATCGTGATTGAGGGTAAGGCAGTGCGTACCGCCCCTCTTGCCAGTATGTTTTTGTCCAGACAAGTCGCCTTAGAGTTGAAACAATGGATTGAAGCAGGACAGTTTACCCTCACTGAACCTGTAGCACCCATTCCTAGCGATCGCGCTTTTTTGCCTCAAGATCGCTGGACAGAGTTTTAGTTAGGTTTTTACTGCGGTGGATTTTGGCGCTTGATTGGCTTCGGCGTAGGCGATCGCGCTGGCTGTTTGATTGGGGGCGCAACGTTGGTTTTTCGTACGGGTTGCGGTGGCTCAAAAGTCCGGCGAGTGCTGCCACTAGGTGCGTCACGTCTCTTTTTCAATTTTGGTTTCGATACTGGCAAAGCCGCGATTACTTCTCCCTTCGCCAATACCAAAGTTTCGGCTTTTCTTTCTACTTGCAAATCCCAAAACTGTCCTACAGCTTTAGTTGCCAAATCGCCGAGAATTTTTAGCTTAAAGTATTTAGGTTTATCTGCTTCTGAACGAGCAACTTGCTTGATTTTGACAATAAAATGTCCCTCGGCAGGAGATTGAAAAATCACTTCGCCGCGCACGGAGAAATAGTTAGCCACGACTTGCTCTTGCACTTCAGAAACGTTAACAGGTGTTTCTGGAGTCAGGCGATCGCCTTCTGGGTGTTTGGTTAATTTTTCTGGCTCCCACACGCCTACAATTTGCAGGTGCAGGTTATCTTCTTTTTGCCCAGTGCGGGGATAAACTACCCATAAATGTTCTTGGGCTAAATCTATGTGATTTTTGAGCAAACTAATAATTCGCCCTAGTAATACGGCACTAACGTTAGTGCCATCTTCTGTTAGCAGGATACCTTGAGTAAATTGTTCGCTACTTGCAATATAACGACCGCGAACTAAGCCAATGGCTCTGTACTGCATTGGTTCGCTAGGAGGTGGAATCGGTTGCAGTCGTTGCCAATCTAATTCGTTGGCATCGGTAGAGGCAGCACCAGAAGACGGATTTTGAACCTCTATTGCTGGCATATTTGTTGGCTGTTGGTATGGAACAGAATTTGATTCGGACGAATTGTGAGAGGAATTCATAAAAACTCCTGGGGGCGGAGACTTATCCCTTTCTAGGATTTGCGTTGGGGGTATTACACTTTAACTAGAAATTGGGACAAGTTAAAGGAATAACCTCATTGTTTGCCCTTTTTCTGGTAACTTTTACTCAGCAACTATAACAAAAACAATTTTGCTATAGTTATACTAATTTCAAGCAACTATTGCTAGTACGGGGCGTAGCTCAGGCTCTCAATAGTAAAACATAGTGTGGGCAGCATAGCATAGCTATAGGGTATAGATCTCGCTAGAGGCACTACAAAATAAAATGCAAAGTTTTATGGAGAAAAGCCCTACTGCTTTGCTTATTGTGGGCAAATGATTCTATTTTGATCGAGGATAATACTATACATTCAAGGCAGTTTTGTGTCTCAACCCCGCAATCGCTGGTTAATTAATATTATTTTGGTGGTAGCAGCTATTGCTTTGGTAGGAGGTTCTATGCTTCCTCTACTAACAAGTACCATTGAGCAAAGTCAGCCGCCGACAAGTGCAGCTTCACCCGCCGGGCAAACTGCGCTCACAGCCCAAAAATCGCAATTGGAAGATCAAGTACGGGGTTTTGAGTTAGTTTTGCAGCGCGAACCAGAAAATCAGACGGCTTTACAGGGATTAGTCGATGCCCGAATTAAGTTAGGGGATGTTAAAGGCGCAATTCCAGCCATTGAAAAATTGGCAGCCTTAAATCCTACTCAACCGCAGTATACGCTTCTACTTGCCCAAGCAAAGGTAAGAGCAGGGGATATTGAAGGAGGTCAAAATGCCTATCGTTCAATTTTGAAAACAAAACCTGGCGATAACTTAGCCTTACAAGGATTAGTGCTAACTCTATTGCAGCAGCAACGCCCGAATGAAGCTATTAGCTTGTTGCAAGATACTTTGACAAAGGTAGATAAAGCCCCTGGAAGCAGCGTGGATGTAACTTCCGTGCAGTTGCTTCTAGGAGAAGTTTACGCCAACCAAAAACGCTACGACGAGGCGATCGCAACTTACGATCGCGCGATCGCCAAAGATCCACAAGATGTCCGTCCTTTCTTAGCTAAAGGTAGCGTCCTCGCCGTCCAAAAACGTTACGATGATGCGATTTCTCTCTACGATCGCGCAATTGGCGTAGATAGCAAAGATTTCCGTCCGGTACTTGCCAAAGCCAGCGTTTTGAGAGAGCAAGGCAAAAATGACCAAGCCAAACCTCTATTTGAAACTGCTACCGCCTTAGCACCTCCAGAATACAAGGCGCAAATTCAGCAACTAGCCCAAGCAAGTCCCACACTTTCGCCTACAGCATCCCCTTCGCCGACTAAAACGCCCTAATTATCTAGGGCGTATTCAAGAATATGCCCTACATTATTTCTAACAAACTCAAGACACCAAATACTAAAAATAGACCGCCACCAGCAAAAGTAAGCGTCCGCTCAGAAATTTGCCCCGCCAGCATTCGCCCGCCAATAACCGCGATCGCCGTACAAATAGCGTGACCGATAATTGCTCCCATCGTCACGCCTAGAGCATTATTTGCCGCCGACAGAGCAATAGTAGCAATTTGGGTGCGATCGCCCCATTCGGCAATAAAAGTTAGGACAAAAGCTTCTGTATAAATTGCTGCGGCTACTTGTTTTTTAGATAATTTCAATTCTGCTTTTTCTACGGCTTCTGTTGCTTCTTTGACGACTTCTACATCGCAAGAATCTGGGGGCATTTGACTTGCTGCGTACAGTAGCTTCACCCCAAAACCAATAAACAAAATAATTTCGCCATAGCGGACGTAATCAGGGGGCAATAACGAGGCAACTTGCCCTACTAGCACAGAAATTATCGTCATTGCAGCTAAAGCGGCAAGTACCCCAGTAAATACTATTTTTCTGGAGTGACGCATAGCCAAAATTACGGCGATAAAAAAGGTTTTATCTCCTAGCTCAGAAACTGTAATTAGAGACAAACCTTTACTAAAAGCAGTTAGCACCTCGCCCTCGCTCCTCAAAAGTTACATTACTTCTTTGAGCTTGATAAAGGCGCACATCGCACTCCACCAAGCCCACATTTTGCTGTGAACTAGGTGAAAGTCTCGCTGCCAAATTGCTGAAATTAGTTACTAATTCCTAACTTGTCATGGGAACCAGGCAGTTATTGCCAGTATGTTGATTTCCATGGACTGGCAAAATAATTACCAGTAGCTACTCCCCTTCATTGTTGTCCAAATTATACCTATGCCGTTGCTCAAAATACAAGATAAATGTTTTGGTGAAAAATTATCTCACCCAAAATTAGAGGTTTTACCGTCAGTATTTGCGTTCTTTTGGCTCAAACATCGTAATAGTGACCGAGCGATATTGAATATCAATGCCTGCGGGGGAGTAGTAAGCCATTGTATGCCTGAGAAAATTCTCATCATCTCGCTCGGTATAATCTTCACGACAATGAGCGCCCCGGCTTTCAGTGCGACTCAAAGCCGAAGTTAAAATTATCTGTCCTACAACGAGTAAACTCTGCAATTCCAACGCTTCCACAAGTTCGGAGTTCCAGCAATCTCCCTTATCGTCTAAATATATTTCTTGGTATTGCTGTTGAATTTGCTGCAACTGTTGCAAGCCTTGACGCATCGATTCGTCGGTACGAAAAACGCCGCAATACTCAGTCATACAATCTTGAAAAGCTTGGCGAACTTGAGCAATGCGATATTTTCCTGGCTGGGCGATTAATTGCTGCATTTGTTGCGCCGCCGCTTGAACATAATGCTGCTCGTCTACAATGGGTAATTTACGATTTTGGACAAACTCGGCGATCGCTTTTCCGGTTCTACGTCCATATACCACACACTCTAATAGCGAATTACTCCCCAATCGATTTGCGCCGTGTACCGATACGCAAGCCGATTCTCCTGCCGCAAAAAAGCGATCGATAAATCCATCTCCACTACTGCGGACTTTGCCATCGGTATTTACCGGAATCCCACCCATAGAATAATGAATTGTCGGACGTACTGGGATAGGTTCGCGCACGGCATCAATGCCGACTAATCTATGGGCTTCTTCCCAACAAAAAGGAATCCGACTCATAATTTTTTCTTCCCCAATGTGCCGCAAATCGAGGTACACAAACTTGCCACCTGCGCTGCCATCTGAGTTAATACCGCGATGAGCGGCAATTTCACGCGCGATCGCCCGCGAAGTAATATCGCGGGGGGCAAGTTCCATGCGACTAGGGGCATAAGTATTCATAAAGCGATCGCCGTGGGCGTTAATTAAATACGCACCTTCGCCCCGCACCGCTTCAGAAATTAGTACGCCCACCGGATAAAGCCCCGTAGGATGAAATTGCACAAATTCCATGTCTTCAAGAGGTAAACCCGCTTGAGCCGTCATTGCCAGCCCGTCACCCGTTGAAGCGTAGTCGTTTGAGGTGGTATTGTAAGCCCGTCCATAGCCCCCAGTGGCAAACATTACTGCTTTGGCGCGGACGACTTCAATATGACCATCTAAAATGCGGTACATAACTACGCCTTTTGCTTCCTCATCTTCTACAATTAGCTTCATTACATACCACTCATCGTAGATATGTACGCCGTAGCGTCTTAGATTGCTGACTAATTCGTGTAAGATAGCGTGACCTGTTTTATCTGCCGCGTAGCAGGTACGGTTGTGGGAATGTCCGCCGAAAGCTCTTTGAGCGATGCGTCCATCGTCAAGGCGGGAAAACATTACTCCCATGTGTTCTAGATCGATTACTACTTCTGGCGCTTCGCGGGTGAGAATTTCTACCGCATCTTGATCGGCTAAGTAGTCAGAACCTTTTACTGTATCGAAAGCGTGGGCTTCCCAACTATCGCCAGCATCTACGTTTTTTAAGGTTGCGGCAATGCCCCCTTGGGCAGCTACAGAGTGGGAGCGAATGGGGTGAGTTTTGGCAACAACTGCGATGTTTAACTTCGGATCTGTACGAGCAATCTCAACGGCTGCACGGCATCCAGCCAATCCACCACCAATAATAATTACGTCGTGTTCTAGCATAAATTAAAACAAATAGTTATTCTTTTATCTTGACGCAATAAAAAATCCTCACCACAAGGCAAGGAAATTTTTAAGCTTTGGAGCGATCGCTTATAGTTTTAAAATCTGTTTTTTGCCATGTATATGCATAAGAGAGGGAGTAGCTCCCAAAAAGCGTCTCTTGTTCCAGTTTACGGTTCTATGACTTGTCGCTACCCGAATTTAGATTCTTTACTTTCGGAAATTTCGCCGATTCAAGAATCTAAAAACTCATAAAGCTGAAATTTTACCAAGCCAAAGGCTCTGTTGGTTGCTGTTGGTTTTTCGCTTCTTTAATATCTAGTAAATCTCTCGCTTGATTTGTAACCGCTAACACTAGGCGCTCAAGTGTTATCACGGTGCAACAGCCGGAAGCTTTACTACTTTTTGGATATTCTTTAAAAGCGTGTCTCTAGTTCCAACAACATCACTAAGTCTTCAAGCAATATAAAAAACTTTCTACAATAATGCATCCAATTTGCGCTCGGTGACGTAATAGGGTTAGTCCAAATCAGTAGAATTATTGCTGACTAATGAGTAGCAGCAATAATTCTACTTAATCAACACTCGGTAATTCCTGCAATGAACCCAACTAAACTTAGTTTAATCGTTACTGCAATAGGTGTATCCGCCCTTAGTGTATTCGCTAGCACCCAGGCTCAAGCTGTTAGTCTACTTGGCTTAACTGAAGATAATACTCTAGTTAGTTTTGACTCGGATTCGCCTAGCTTTACCAGTAGTGTAAGAGTAACTGGTTCCGATCTAGTGGGCACTTTAATAGGCATCGACTATCGTCCAGCGAATGGTCAGCTATACGGTGTTGCCAATGATAATAATCTTTTCACCATTAATCCCCAAACTGGTGTTGCTACTCGTGTAAGTACCCTCAATACTCCATTTACAGCCGGAGGCTTCTCAGGAGTGGATTTCAATCCCGCCGCCGACCGTCTGCGAGTCAATGGCACTAACGATCAAAATTTCCGGATTAATGTGGATAATGGTGCAACTACTGTTGACGGAACCTTAGCCTATATTGCCTCAGATCCTAACGCTGGTACTAGCCCTACTATTACTGCTGCTGCCTACCTTAACAGCTTTGCAGGACCACCCGCAAGTATAGCGCCCCGGACAACTCAATTGTTTGGGATTGACTCTAATCTTGATGTATTGGCTTTACAAAACCCACCCAACGAAGGTGGGTTAGCAACAGTAGGCTCCCTTGGCGTTGATTTCGGCTCCGTTGGAGGATTTGATATTTTTTCTCCACGTGATGGTGTAAATACTGCCTACGCTGCCTTCGGGTCGCTTAGTGACGACACTTTAGCTGCTGCTCTATACTCAATTAATTTGAATACTGGTGCTGCTACCTCACTAGGTCAAATTGGTGAAGGTGCTGGCTCCAATTTAATCGGTCTTGCGGCTAAACCTGTACCTGAACCTTCTTCTATTTTGGGTTCGCTGGCTCTGGGTGCTTTAGGTACATTTTCTCTGTTGAAGCGCAAGCAGCATAATATTAAGGCTTAGTTAACGCTAGTACGGTCAAATAGATAACCAGTATCTGCTATCAACTTTCTGGTGACGGCTATGCCTTTACTAAAAAACATAGCCGTTTTTTGATGTTGCATATTTTTTGGTGGCGTTGCAAAAAGGGATTAAGCCGAGATAGCTGTGAAAAAGTGCCACTTATGTGTAGGGAATAGCTCCACTGTAAAACTACGGACTTGAAATTTAGTTGACTGAACATAAGCAAGTAAAATTACGGATTTCCGAGCCAGTTAACCTAGCTTAGTATGAGACGAACCGTGTACCTTTTTCGAGTTTTGTAGTTTATAAGTTCTGCATAGCAAGCATTTGAGGATAAATACCACCCTTTTAGCTCGACAACGGAGCAACTAGAAAAAAGTGCGATTGGGGTAAGCAAATCCCTTGCACCAGACCAACGATTGGGAAGTACCAACAGGTAACCCAATGAATACGTAATATTTTAGGAGACATCAAAATGAACGAAGGGAAGTTATCTTCCACCTCACGGCGGAATCTGCTCAAATGGGGTCTTGTTAGTCTTGGCACATTAGCATTAACTACCGTACCAACAGTAGTAACAGCGCAGCCCAGAAGCAGGATTAAAACTTTAATGTTTAATGCTGATGACATCGGGATTCTCAACTTTGCTTTATTACTAGAAGAACTAGAAGCCGCATTTTATGCAGGTGTTGTGAAGTCTAGAAAGATTAGTGATAGCAAAGAACTCGAATACATGAGAACTTTAGGCGCTCAAGAAGCTGCTCATGTCAAGTTCTTGCGCGAAGTTTTAGGAAAAGATGCTTTATTTAAGACCTCAGACTTGAGCTTTAATAGTCCTGGGTTAGCTGCCGTAATGACTGACCGCAACACCATACTCAATACGGCTGTCGCCTTAGAAGATGTGGGTGTACACGCTTACAATGGCGCAGGTACAAGCTTAACAAATCCGACTTACCTCCTAGCTGCTGGTTCAATTGTATCTGTGGAAGCTCGTCACACCGCAGGCGTGCGAGCGCTTTTAGGGCGTTCAACTACGGAACTTGATAGTGAGCGCTCGGTGAGTGATGCTGACTTGGTAGCATCACTTAATCCCGTTAAAGGACGTGCTTACGATGAGTTGTACACGCCTAAACAAATTGTGGAGATTGTCGGCTCTTTGAAAATATTAAACAATCCCATCAACGGGGCGCTTGTCGTTTAATTCAAAGAGCAAGTAAACTTGAAAATTTCTTTCAAACTTAGCAGCACAGCGAACAATTTAAAACTATGCACAAACCTCTCTCCAACTTTATCAGACTCCCTTTTGGCGGCTATTTGCAGCGAGTTATCCACCCCTGGAGCAAATTACTGATTTTGCCATTATTGCTACTATTAGTATTTGCTACTTCAATTCCCTCAGCTTATGCTCAAAGCGCGGTACTGACACCCAGGCAAGTTGTAGAATATGCCCTAACTTTAGAAAAGCTAGAGAGTGATTTTTATACGAAAGCGATCGCTGCGGCTCAAAGTGGTGGTTTAGTAAACGCTCCACGAATAGCTAAAGACGTAATCCAAGCCTATGGTGCAGATGAAGCCCAGCACGTAACTGACCTTTCTGCCGTACTATCCTCTCTAGGAGGCGACCCAGAAGCAATTGCTATTCCCGCTAACCCTAATTACAGCGCTATCTTGAAACGAGATCCTTTTGCTAATCCCCAAGATTTTCTCCTAGCAGGGCAATATGTTGAGGATTTAGGAGTAGCTGCTTATAAAGGGCAAGTGCAGAACTTGTTAGCGGCGGGGGAAGCGGGTAAACCTGTCTTGGCTGCTGCTTTAGCAATTCATAGTGTAGAAGCTCGTCATGCTGCGGGCATCCGCAGTTTACGTCAAAGCCTCCTTGGCGCTGATGTGCGACCCTGGATTAGAAACGCAAGTGAAGTAATTTATCAAGAGAACCGCAGTAATTCGCCGATTCCATTCAACTTGGATGCTTTCGATGGTTATGCTACAAGAGACGAGGTACTAGCACTGGTAGCTCCTATTCTAACAACAAGTCAGCCCTCTACTAATAGGGATAATCCAACTCGTCCAGTTAGAGCATTGTGGTAATGCTCAAAATTTAGGTAGTCCTGAACTATCCCCTCCTCGCCCACCAGGGCGGGGTGGTTTATTTATTTTTCTTGCTATTGGAAATGCCTGAAACACGGTAAGAGAGGTATTAATATTTTTTCTTATTTGAAGTGTTTGCTGGTTTCATTTCCCTACGCTTCTTCTCTCCGGTGAATTGTGAACGCCAACAGTATCAGGAACAGAACAGAAACTTACGTTAAGTCTCACAATCTTACGATCAAGATTGGCGCTCCTGCGTGTTTGGCAGGAGCAGCAGCATCTTCCATAGTTACAGCAAGGGCTGTAACTACGTCTTCGGTACGATAAGCTTTAGGAACGGTAATCTGCTTAGAAACATTCCCCTTACCATCAACCTTGAATACTTCTGTCAAAATTGCGTTTTTGTTGTCCGTTGTGAAGGGCGCACCTGGCTTTAACACTGTCCATAGCACGTAAACTTTACCTGATGGCAACGGGGGTAAATTCTCAACCTTTAGTGTAGCTTCTAACTTATTGGGGTTCACTGCTACAGTAGCTGACGAGAGACTTTCATTTTTTGCTCGCAGCGAGTAAGTCAAAAATTCATCCTGTCGGCTTTGGGCTTGGATAACCTGTAAACTTCGCCACAAATGATAGTTGCTAATGCCCAAAGCAACTATCAGCACGGCGGCGGCTGCCCCTATTGTCCAAACAGATAAAAAAGGACGGGCTAACTTCGTGACCGGGCGGGAACTATTTCTTGGAATAGCTTGATGTGCTTCCATAATTGCCGAGCGCAAATGACTTGGCGGACTCACTTCTGGGGGAGCGTAAGATATCTCCAATACTTGTTGCATTTGTGCTACTTCTTGGGCAATTGCCGAATTAGTTGCTAGGAGTTGCTCAAACTCCTCTGCTTCTTTGGAACTAAGATCGCCGAGGACGTACCCAGCAACTAATAACTGTAACTGTTCTGAAAGCATCGACTAAACCATAGGTAGTATTATCCAATGTAATTTCTGAGGATTTGACGCAGTTTGAGCAGACCTCGCCTAGCTCTAGCTTTCACTGTACCGAGAGGAATTTGCAGTTGCTTGGCAATTTCTGATTGGCTCAGACCATCATAATAAGCCATCTGGAGAATTTGCTGCTGATGGTCGGACAATTGGGCGAGGGCATCTCTTACCTCTTGAGACTGTTCGCTGCGGGATACTTGTTCAAAAGGAGCCTCCGTAGCAGTTTGTTGCTGGTTATCTTTCCATTGTCCCAGAACCTTGCGGGTGTTGTTGCGCGAACGCACTCGGTCAATAGCTCGCGAACGGGTCAAAATTGCTAGGAACGTTCTCAGCGACCCTCTAGTTGGTTCGTAGGAGGACGATCTAGCAATACTTAGAAAAACATCCTGGGTCAAGTCTTCTGCCTCTTGAGAATTGCCAAGAATTTTGAGGGCTATCCCATAAACTAATCCAGCATGACGGTCGTAAATAATGCCGAAAGCATCATCCCGACCAGATTTCAGCGCTAGGTATAGTTCAATATCTGTCTGTCCAGATAAAAAGCGATCGCCATTGGTGGGTTGCTCAGAAGGCATTTTACCTAGTAAAGAAAAGTGCTTTAGGAGTTGATTGTATGATTAATCTCCTATAACTCAAGGTAAAGAAATGAAAATTTTTTACTGTTTTTTAACGAGTGCTGATTTTAAGCAACCAATTAACTTTGTAAAACTTGCGATCCGATTTCTAGCTCAGTAGAGAATTGAGCCAGGAGCCGTAAGAGATAATTTCATCTCTTTGGATAAGACCCTCGGCTCAATTTTCTAAAGTATTTTATGCAGTTTCAAATACTAAAGCGAATGCTAGGTACTGTCCCACTGCTATGTTTGACAGGGTTTTTGTTTAGTTCTAAATATGGCTATTTATTGTCAGAAGTAAGAGAAACAGCAACTCCAATTAAATTACCTTCCCGGAAGTTGCCCATCATTTTAGCTGCTCCGGTTGATAAATCTACTGTATACAAAGATTTGCCAGCCGCAATAAATCCAACATTCTCTCCTTGACTATTGGTAACAATATCAAATCCTGCTACTGGAGGTAGGTTGAATCTTAACGCTCCTACCGCAGTCAATCTACCATCATTAGGAGGAGCTTGGCTTACTAAGGTATCGGAATCATAGTCTAGATTAAAAAGCATAGTGGCAGTAGCTCCTTTTCTAGAATTAGTATATGCAGAAGCGGTAACACCTAAATCTTGAGCAGGGTCGTAGTTGAGAAGTGTATCAACAGTAACCATTCCTGTATCAACATTAATTCTATAGTTCTGACCGTTACTTGCTACTACTCGTAGACGATCGACAACTGGGTTAAAATCTATACCCGATTGAAATCCACCACTAAAACTGACTGATAAATTACTAACAAAAGTAGCGACACCGTTGTCGCTATTGACTGTATATATCTTGTCTGTATCTGTAAGGGCATAAAGCATCCCGTTAGCAGGGCGGTAATCTATGCCTAAAACATTTCCATCTAATTTGGTAATGTTTATAGTTTGGTTAGAACGACGCGAACGAGAATTAGAATTAGAACCATACTTTACTAGGGTATTATTGCTAGTTAACCCAACTATTTTGTACACTTCTGCACTCTTAGCTGGAGTACCAATAAAAGTTTGTAGACAAGCCGACAAAGATATTGCTACCGTGATTTTGGTCAACTGATTAAGTTTCATTCGCCCTCCAATGGACTTGTTTTTTAGTGATGAGTGAGTTACTGCTACTGATCAATCAGCGCGTTCAATTGGCTTGAATGACTCTAGTACGTGACTAACTACAAATTGGATGCACTATCTCTAAAAAATCTTTGCTGTTTTTTCCTAGTAGCTTCATGGGCGAAATGAGCAACCGTAGGGTAGCGACAAGTGATGGAACCGTAAACTGAACAAGAGACGCTTTTTGGGAGCTACTACTCTTCTTTTATGTATATACATGGCAAAAAACAGATTTTAAAACTATAACAGTTCTACCGAAGCCCTTATCTCCAATGGCTGAAATTCGCGCTCTGATAAATATTACAGCCTTAATCCAGTTTCTTGTTCCATTGCTTGTTGCTACCCTTAATTAACTCGTTGCTTCTACTGGGCGCTGATTTGATACATTTCCAGGCATCGGCTCGTACTGAGTTTGGGCATCTACAGCAATTAGTTCAATGTGATTGAACAATGTCGTGACAAACGCAAACAGCAAAAAGGGCAGAGACAGCAATATAATTAGTCCCACGGTAGCTAGGGCGTAGTAAGGTCTTCTTGCTCCCATTAGCGCCATTGCTGAAGCTAAACTGAGAGTAATAGTAATCAACCAAACAATAATTTGACCGTAGATATCACCAAAGGTTAGAGTGCAGGCTAGACGATACTTGCGTAATTTATCCATAATATTTCCTCAAGGACTGTCTTAAATTTTTAGATTAAGCATCTACTTGTGTTTTAGACAATTTTTAAGGGTTTTTGAGAATTTCGCAACAGTAATTTACAGTTCTTACTATATTTTTCAGTTTTGGCGCGATCGCACAGTTCTCTTTTGCAAAAGGCAATAAACTACGTTTATCTACTGTTTTGTTCTAAAAAACAAATCGCTCAATAAATGATGCTGATAATTTCTGCACAAAATGTAAGTGTCTAATTACTAATTTTGTATTGAAGTCATATCTATAGGAAAAATCCTAATGGAGAAACAACTTGAATTAGAAATATATAAGCAAGAAATAGCAGACTTATATACTGGTAGGAGTGAAACTTATGATCATGGCAATTGGCATTTGCAGATTGCTCATCGTCTTGTTGAGCATGGACAAGTTAGTTCTGGTCAGTACATTTTAGACATTGCAACAGGAACAGGTCATGTGGCGATTTATGCTGCTCAATTAGTTGGTGCTGAAGGTAAAGTAATTGGTGTAGATATTTCTGCTGGAATGCTAGAACAAGCAAGACATAAAGCTGAACAACTAAATCTTGAAAATATTGAATTTCAGCTATCTGATGGCGAAACAATTAATTTTGCAGATAATAGTTTTGACCAAATTTTCTGTTCGTCTGCGTTTATCTGGATGTCCGATTTAATTGCGGCGCTACGTCTTTGGCATAACTGTCTTAAACCTAGGGGGATTATAGGAATCCATGCTTTTGCTGATACCGCCTTTATAGGTGGAGTTATCACCCAAAAAATTGCTCAAAAGTATGGTATTTCATTTTTAATGAGTAAGCCAACAGGTACAATTGAAAAATGTCAAAAGTTACTTCAACAAGCAGGATTTGAGGCAATTGATATTAAAGTTGAGCAAGAAGGTAGTTATATCAGTTTAGACAAAGCTAAAGGAATGTGGGCGGGAAGTTCTCATCCTGCACCGGGTCAATATCCGCCTCCTTTATCGCAACTTTCATCAGAACAGTTAATCCAAGCTAAGGCTGAATTTGAGGCTGAATTAGCAGCACTTCAAACCAAGCAAGGAATCTGGAATGATATTACTACCTTTTATATATATGGTCGCAAACCAAAGATTCAATAGTGTCACTTCTTTAAAACTGATCGTAGACAACACTACTTTTTTGCATAGAATGTAACTATTTACTTACTTATCTTGTGGTAAATAATCCGCTATTTTCACCTAGTAATGGCGATTATCAAGTGGGAGGAAATCTCCCGATTGATGCTCCTACCTATGTTAAAAGAATTGCTGATATAGAACTGTATAACAAGGTATTAGCAGGAGAATTTTGTTATGTACTCAATTCTCGTCAAATGGGGAAATCTAGCTTGCGAGTGCGGGTTATGCACCAATTGCAAGCTCATAATATTGCTTGCGCGGTAGTCGATTTAACTACTATTGGCATAGAGCAAGTTACAGTCGAGCAATGGTACGCTAGTTTGATTGCTAGTTTAGTTAATAGTTTTAATTTAAACCTAAATTTGTCTGCTTGGTGGCGCGATCGCATTTTACTTTCTCCGGTGCAGCGTTGGAGCGAGTTTATTGAACAAATACTATTAGTTGAAATTAGTCAATCTATTGTTATTTTTATTGATGAAATTGATAGTGTTTTAAGTTTAAAGTTCCCGATTGAAGATTTTTTTGCGGCTATTCGCGCTTGCTACAATCAACGAGCAGAAAAATCAGCCTACAATCGCTTGACTTTTGTTATGCTTGGGGTGGCAAATCCTGCTGACTTAATGCAAGATAAAAGGCGCACTCCTTTTAATATTGGACAAGCTATTGACTTGCGCGGGTTTAAACTCGCCCAAGCGCAGCCATTAGAGAATAATATAATAACTAATTCGGTACTTAAAGCTGTATTAAATTGGACTGGTGGGCAGCCTTTTTTGACTCAAAAACTATGTAAGCTAGTTTTAAATTCTCAGTTAGCAATTAATAAAGGCGAAGAAGAACTAACTATTGAAAAAATAGTGAAGTTGCATTTGCTTAAAAACTGGGAATTTCAAGACGATCCTACCCATTTAAAAACTATACGCGATCGCATTTTAAAATCGTCAAAATCCGGTCAAATGCTCGGTTTGTACCAGCAAATTTTACTCAGTAATGGTGTTGTAGCAGATGATAGTCCCGAACAAATGAAATTACGGCTATCAGGTTTAGTAGTCGAACAACGGTGCAATAACAAGTCTGTAATTAAAGTATATAACCGCATTTACGCAAGTATTTTTAACGAGCAATGGATAGCAAAAGCTTTAGCAAACTTGCGTCCTTACGGAGAAGCAATTACTTCATGGATGACTACAAAAAATGAATCCTGGCTGCTGCGAGGACAAGCTTTACAAACCGCTCAACTTTGGGCAAAAAACAAAAGCTTGAGCGAACAAGATTACTGGTTTCTTGATGCTAGTCGCGAACTAGAAAATCGGGAGTATCAAAAAGCTTTAGAAGTAGAAAAGCAAGCAAATCAAATACTAACTCAAGCGCAAGCAAAAGCTGAACTAGCATTAGTAGCAGAAAAAGAATCCAATCAAAGGCTAATTGAAACTCAAAAACGGATCAGACGCACAATAAAAGTTGGTTTTAGTATTCTAGCAGTAGTTTCCGTAATATCTATAGTTGCTGGTGGAATAAGCTTACTATTGTTAAAGCAAGCAGAAAATCAAAGAAAATTGGCAGAAACTTCTCGATTGATGGCATCGTCGCAGTTCTTATTTTTGAAACACGACCGGATAGGTGCATTAATAGCTGGTGTTAAAGCAGGCATAAATTTGCAAAATACTACTGTAGACGACAGCTTAAAAAATGAAATTGCTGGGACGTTGCAACAAGCTATCTATAGCATTCAAGAAGTCAATCGTTTAGAAGGTCATCTCGATAGCGTTAATGATGTTTTGTTTAGTCCAAACGGTCAAATTATTGCTTCTAGTAGCGCCGATGGCACAATTAGAACTTGGCGACCTAATGGCAGTTTGATTAAAGTTTTAATTGGTCATATTGGGGCAGTAAATAGCATCAGTTTTAGCCCGGATAGTCAAGTTATTGCCTCAGCTAGTGATGATAATACTATTAAACTTTGGCATAGCGATGGAGTAAAAAATAAAACACTGATTGGACACAAGCAACCAGTAGATAGTATTGCTTTTAGTCCTAATGGGCAGTTTGTCGTCTCTGGTAGTTGGGATAATACGATTAAGATTTGGCGTAGCAACGGCGAAGAAATTAAAACAGCAAGTCCATTAAAACATCGAGGTGCGATATATAGCGTCAGTATTAGCCCTGACAGTCAAATTATTGCAAGCACTGGTCAAGCAGGCGATATTAAATTATGGCATCTTGACGGTAAAATTTGGCAAAGCTGGCAAGCACACAAAGATCAAGTTAATCATGTCAGCTTCAGCCGCGATCGCAAATTAATTGCTTCTGCTAGTAATGATGGCACAATCAAATTATGGAAACTTGACGGCACATTAGTCAAAGTGTTGAGCGGTCACAATGGCGCAGTTTATAATGTTATTTTCAGCCCAGATAATCAAACGATAGCCTCGACGGGTAAAGATGGCACGGTTAAAGTTTGGCGGCGCAATGGCTACGCGCAAATTAAAACTTTTCAGGCACAAGGAAGAATTTATAGCGCAAGTTTTAGCCCTAATGGAGAAATCCTTGCCTCCGCAAGTTCTGATAATAGCGTTAAGCTTTGGAAATTAAATAACTTTTTGCGCCAAGACTTAGTAGGACATCGTGCAGAAGTTAATAGCATTAATTTTAGTCCCAATAGTCAAAATATCATCTCTGCAAGTCAAGATGGGACAATCAAACTTTGGCGGCGCAATGGCACTTTTGTCAAGACTATTGCTCAAGATTCCAACTGGTTTACCAGCGCTACTTTTAGTCCCGATGGTCAAGTAATTGCTACCGCTAACCGCAACAAAGCCGTGAAACTATGGGACATTCGAGGCACATTATTAACAACCCTCAACGGACACAACGCACCCGTTTATAGCGTTAGTTTTCACCCTAATAATCAAATATTGGCTTCAGGAAGCTACGATCGCACAATTAAATTGTGGAGTCGTCAAGGTCGGTTAATTCGTACCTTACAGGGGAATACAGGAAGGGTATACAGCGTTGATTTTAGCCCCGATGGTCAATTACTAGCTTCAGGAAGTAGCGATCGCACAGTTAAATTATGGAACCCCAATGGAACGCTAATTCGTACCTTACAGGGACATACAGGAAAAGTATACAGCACTAAATTTAGCCCTGATGGTCAAGTAATCGCTACCGCCAGCCAAGACGGGACTATCAAAATTTGGCATAGCAGCACTGGCAAAGAAATTATTAGTTTGGTAGGACATCGCGGGGCAATTTATAGTGTTAGTTTTAGCCCAGATGGTGAAACCCTTGCTTCGGGTGGCGACGATAGCACGGTTAAGTTGTGGGATTATCGTCAAGGAAAATTGCTAAAAACCTTTAACGGACATCGCGCTGAAGTTAACAGCGTCAGTTTTAGCCCAAACGGGCAAATTTTAGCTTCAGTGGGTAGAGACAATACAGCAATTTTGTGGAATTGGAACATAGAGCTCGAACGCCTTTTAGAGCATAGTTGCAATTGGCTAGAAGACTATTTAAAGCATAATTCTTCTGTAGAAGCGCGCGATCGCGCTGCGTGTAAATAGTAGTTTTTATTAGCGATTGTTATATAATTTCGGACTTACCAATAACTAGGCTACTTACAGATAAGAACCTTTTGCAGGGGATTTGGGGGCAACCCCCCAAACCTTGGTTTTTCTTACAAGATAAAGACGTTTTTACCCTTTATTTTGCGGTTTAGCATCAGCAACACGCAAAGACTCAACTAATTGAGCTAACGCACCTTGTAACTGCACTCCAGGGTCTGCCGCCACCCATCCTTGATTAGTTAGCTGCCTAACTTCAAAATGGAGGTGAGGACCTGTAGAATTGCCTGTACTGCCTACACGCCCGATTACAGTACCTTGTTCCACCACTTGACCAGGCTGAACAAAGATTTCTGACAAGTGAGCGTAAAGCGTCTGTTGACCGAACTTTTGGTGATCTAAAACTACCGCCAAACCATAACCGCCCATCAGATCCGCGATCGCTACATTACCACTATAAGCAGCGACCACAGGCGTACCCGTAGCTGCACCAAAGTCTGTCCCCGCGTGAAAGCGACGATCTCCGCTAATGGGGTGAATCCGCCAGCCAAATAATGAAGTAATTGTTGCAGGCATTGGCAGAGGAAACACCATACTTATATTGTTATTACCCATTAGCCCAGTCGGTCTAAGGGTGCGGTTGTAGTAGTTGCTAACAGGTATTTTGGGTAAAGTTGCCACATTATTTAAAACTTTTTGCCTGTTTATAGGCGATCGCCCTGAATTTGAATAACGGGTTCTATTTGTATTTCCTCGCACGGGAACCATTGCTGTAGTAGCCACGGCGCGACTATTTCTTACCCAACTCGCGTTTGGTTGAGTCTTTTGAGGACTAGATAGCCGGACAGAATTAGCTCTAGTTGCCATTCTTGCTTGACGCTGGGATGTACCGCATAGTTGTTTGGCTGCATTACAACCTGTAGAGCGTTGGGAGAAAATGACTTGACTAGGTGGTTCGTAAGTGCTGGTAGCGCCCGTACTGTAATCAGTAGGATCTATAAATGAACCATTGTAGTCTTGAGTTTTTTGAATAGCAGTTTTGCGTGGTGCTGCTTCTTTTGGCGGTACATAGGTAGATACTCTCGGCTGCGGTGCAGCTTGTTGGCGAACAACTTTTTTAGCTTTGGGTTTGACTAGAGCGCGTTGCAATCTTTGCAATCTATCTGTTGATGGTTGTGTAGTAGTAGCTGGAGGCGGCGCAACTTCGGCGGTGGGTAAGGGGACAAGATTATCTGATGAGGCGCTTTGGGTTTGAGCAAATACTTGATTGCCGCTAAGAATGCTAACAACGCTTATCCAACTAAGACTCCTGATTAACAGAGACTTTTGGTTTGTAGGCTTAAATTTAGAGTCATTATGCTGAGTCATTTTCCCCCTGAAGTAATGCTTAATTACTAAGCCCTCGTAATTTTAATATTTTCTCTTGTAAAGTTCAACAGCAATTTATAAGGGCGTTTTGTAGCAAGTATCTTTGCTGTTTTTCGTTGCTACAGGTAATAAAAGCGGGAATAAGGGGAATAATCGCATTTTAGCTTCTGTATGCTTGACTTACCTAACGTCGGCTACTTAGCATAGTTGTAGGGAAGTCTTGACCTAGAGGCAAGTAACAAACAGTGAAAACCCAACTATCTCAGCAATGGCGGCGGGTAGCAGGGGAAGCACGCACGCGCATTCTGATCTGGTATGCCGTCCTGATGGCTTTATGCACGATTGTCTCGATTCCGGCAATTCGTTGGCTACTCTTTTCCGGTATAGATGCACGGGTAAGAGCGGATCTAGCTTCAGAAGTAAAAACCTTTCAAACTGAACTTACAGCGCAATTTTCTGGCGATCGCCCTGCTGCATTGCCACAGTCTGATGGAGAACAAAAATCTATCGGGGGTTCGTCTCTTAACCAAGAGGGTAGTGCGTCAGATTATTGTGGGATAGGTCACGATATCATTCCAAGTCCATGGTCGAGAGGTTAATCCTGCTCGTTGTGCGGCAGTGGACTTGAACCGACTATGCTGCCAAATCCAATTGAAGT
>NZ_JBYCCV010000029.1:0-43608 GCF_057473825.1 Aliterella sp. E5.1 | reverse complement strand
ATGTAAGATCCTCGTTAAGAACTTTGAGCGCACCTTGACCAATGCCACCACGAAGCTCAATCTCTGCTTCGTCAGGTTAATGATTAAGCGACTTGCCGCCTTTTAGAGATGTCAAATGGGTTCTATAGATAAAATCTTCAATTAATAGTTTTGTTAAGCTCTTGGTGTTTAATTAAGGATACTTAGTTATGTAAAAAAAATTATGTGTGATTTACCTACATTAGATACAAGAACTATCTGGGCTATTCTAAATGATGAAATTGATGATGCTACCGTCAATAGGCTAGTTTGGCATTACTTAGGATACGAATACGATCGACAAACCGAAACTTGGAATAATAGCAATGTCATTTCTAATTGGTGCGACGAATATCCAGAACCGCCAGATTTTTTAGAAAGCCGTCCAGCTACAGTAAAACTAACTCGTTCTATACCTGCGGAAAACAAACAGCTACTAAAAGAAGAACTTGGCTTTAAAGGTTATAAAGTAGGCGAATTTACTCCTAGACATACTCGCCGTGCTACGGCGGCTAGTTGGCTATTGAGTTATTTAAAACTTAGTAAATAAGTTTATAAACTATTAATACATTCTGGAGTGTTATTTTTAGGACTGTTAACTTTGGTACTAACAGTATAACTTGTCATCAAATCAGCTTGATAGGGCTGCAAAAGCGGTTGTAAAAGTTCGGGTTGTTGAACTTCTGGATCTAGCCAAAGATCGTAGTCTTTCTCGTCAAGAATCACTGGCATTCGATCGTGAATAGGACGCAATAAATCGTTAGCTTCTGTAGTTAAGATAGTGCAAGAACCAAGGGTTTGTTCGTCAGGAGATTTCCAATGTTCCCACAAACCTGCAAAAGCAAAGGGTTGTCCATTTTGCAGCCGAAAATAGTAAGGTTGTTTTTTCCCCTCTTGACGTTGCCATTCATAGAAACCATCGGCAATTATTAAACACCGCCGTCGCTTAAAAGCTGCTTTGAATGATGGTTTTTCGCTGACTGTTTCGGCTCTGGCATTAATTAGTTTTGCTCCTATTGCAGGATCTTTTGCCCAAGAGGGAATTAAACCCCAACGTAACATCTGTAGTTGTCTTTCGCCTTGTTCAACCGCAGATATTATCGCTGGAATTAGCTGGGTAGGCGCGATATTGTAGCTTGGCTCTAGATGGGGGATTTGGCTTAAATTAAACGCCGATGCGATCACACTGGTTGGCTGGCTTAAAGTAAATCTTCCGCACATAAAACTTACAGTGACTACCTACTAAATATTAGTCCTGATCACAATGATCTTTCCTCTCCTATTTGGTATAAAGGTGCAGGTCGTTCGTGAATATGCGCTTCAATGGGCTTGACTTTGCTGATAAAAGTAACTAACTCCTTATAGCTAGGTGGTTGAGCATTGGGAATATACCCCGCTTGCTGGGCTATTTCGGGTGTAGCTTGATTCATAGCTTGCTGGAGCGAATTTTGCTGATTGCGCTCAATATTGGGACTAACTAAAACCGCTCCCGATGGAATTGCTTTACTAGCGTGTAAAATTTTCAACTCTACAGGCAGAAACTTAGAGCGATAGCGCTCAAATTCATGCTTAGACAAAGCTCCCGCAGCTACCTCACCTTTGGCAATTAATTCTAGGATAGTTTTAGGAGTTGACGCAATTTGAACGGCGGCGAGAGTAATACCGTACAGGTTATATAGCGGCAAATAATAGCCCGTCGCCGAGCCTGGTTGTCCTAAAGCAACAGTTTTCCCATTTAGATCGGTTAATGTTTTAATCTTGCTGTTTTTTAAAACGACCAAAACCGAGCGGCGGTTATTCACGCCCTGAAGCGGAAACAAAGGCAAATACTGGGATTGAGTAGCGATCGCCGCTAAACCAGGTGATGCAAATACTAAAGCCCAAGCCTGAGCCTGAATTTGCTGTACCGCCTTAACTTCGTTGTATACAGGTTCCAATTCGATGATTGTCTGAGTTTGACTTTGCAGATAATTAATAAAACTTTGGTATTGCTCAACAGAGCTTACCCCTTCCCCATATACAACTAAGCCAATAGTTAATTTTCCTAACAGTTTCTGGTTAGACTTAAATTGCTCACAACCAGCTAACAACAGAATAATTTGAGACAAAAACAAACGGCGTGAAGTCATACCTATCTAAATATGAAATGAAAGGAAACTTAACTTAAAAGCCTCTGCTTTTAATAAATACTTTCTAATTTTAGTGGCTGCACTACAGCTTTAAGCTATTTTTATTTCTCTACATAAACTTAAAAACTTATACTATTTGGGCGAGTATGCTTTCGTGCCATTTTTTCTTTTAATTGTTAAAATAACGTAGATTGTAGTATGGCAAAATATAATGCTCAGGTCTAATCAAAGTTTAGGTTGAGTAGCGATGCTTAAAAATTTTCAACTCAGCCAAAAATTCAACATACTGTTACTAACAGTATTTTTAGTAGTAGCGATTATTGGCGGCGTAGCTTTCTCAGCTATTTTAAGCCGAAATACGGAGCAGCACGTAAGCACCAACGCCACTTTACTCCTCAAAACGATGCTGTCTGTTAGGCAGTATACTCTCAACCAAGTCGCTCCAGAATTAGCACCGCGATTGGAAACAGAAACCGAATTTTTGCCGCAAACCGTTCCTGGATATTCGGCGCGGGAAGTCTTTGAAGACCTGCGTAAAGACCCAGAATACGCCAACTTTTTCTATAAAGAAGCCACCCTAAATCCCACTAACTTGCGTGATAAAGCTGATGGCTTTGAAACCGATTTAGTGAGAGGCTTTCAAACTAATCCTGCGCTCCAAGAGATGACAGGCTATCGTTCCACTCCGGCGGGAGAATTATTTTTTATTGCCAGACCAATTGCGATCGCCAAACAAAGCTGTCTGCGCTGTCATAGCACTCCCGAAGCGGCTCCGAAAAGCCTGCTAACAACTTACGGGAGCGCTAATGGTTTTGGCTGGAAATTAAATGAGATTGTCGGCGCTCAAATAATTTCTATTCCAGCAAGTCTTGTAGCCAATAGCACCCAACGAGATTTTTTCCTGTTGATGGGAATTATTGCGGCGACTTTTGCCTCGATCTTCCTATTAGTTAATCTTTTACTTAAATACACCGTAATCCATCCGCTCAATCAGATGGCAAAAGTGGCAAATGAGGTGAGCTTGGGCAATATGCAAGTAGAGTTTGAGCGGGTAACAAATGATGAAATTGGCAAGCTTGCGGCGGCATTTAACCGCCTTAAAACTAGCTTAGTAATGGCGATGAATATGCTAGAGCGAGAATAAAAGCAATCTTACCTATTTTCTGTTGAGAACTTGGCGAAATACTTGCTTAGACTGGGCGTTAGGCAAATGCTCCGCTAAGGCATCAATAAGTTGGTTGCGAGACATATTTGGTTGACGGGTTAAAGTTCTCTGCACCATCAAGGAGGCAATAGGTCCTATGCTTTTTGTAAGTTCTACTTCACAGCATTTAATAAAACTAGCATCGAGGGCTAAATTAGTTTGGTTGGCAGAGACGATAGGCATAGTAGTCTTAGATGCAGCCTCTAAAACATTGCTTGGTGGCTGGTCGGGCAAAGATTTGAGCAAAAGCTCGATTTGCTGTTGAAACTGCGAAGTTTCTTGCTCTGGAATATGAAACAACAATTGCTCCACAAAGTCTTGCAGCGTTGTTGACCGTTCTAGTGCTTGTTTAAGTACAAGTGAAGCAATTGGACCAATAGTACGAATCAAAAGCTGCTCTAATTGTTTTTTGCGATCACCAGATAAATTTTTAAAATTAGCTGAACTACTGGCACTGTAGTTATTTTGAGTTGAGATGGCGCTCTGCTTGCTCGTGTGGCGTTGTTGAGCAGTAGTTGATTTTGGCGCTAGATTGCGACCCTCAATTAGTGGTCTGATGGTTTCTAGGGCGACTGTAGCGTTTTCGTAGCGTTGGCGGTAGTCGTAACGAACCATGCGATCCAAAATTTTTGCTAATTCTGGGCTGACTTGGGCATCATTGCTAAACAAAGCACAACTAACTTCGCCATCTAAAGAGTTTTGCAAAAGGTCTTTAGGATTTTTGCCACTCAAGGCTTGGATGCAAACCATTCCTACTGCATAAATATCGCTGCTGAAGTGGGGTCTAAAAGCTTGTTGTTCGCTAGGCATATAGCCAGGCGAACCTATAGCGACAGTCATGCTTGTCTGTGCGTGGGCGTTAATTGTTTTGGTTGCTACTTCTTTGACGGCTCCAAAATCAATCAGCACAATTTTACGATCTTTTCTGCGTCTAATTAAGTTAGCGGGTTTGATATCGCGATGAATTACAGATTGGGTGTGGACAAATGCTAAAACTTGCAAAATACTCTGTAATAGAGCAATTGTCGCAGTTTCATCTAACTTCTTCCCCAAGGTGAGTTCTCGATCTAGGGGTTGACCTTCGATATATTCTTGCACTAAATAGAATTCATTTGCTTGCTGAAAATGAGCCAGCAATCGGGGAATCTGCTCGTGTCCGCTCAACTGATATAAAACTTGAGCTTCTCGCTCGAATAAGCGTTTTGATATTTTTAGGGTTTCTGGATCGCTAACTTTAGGCTGGAGTTGTTTGACTACACACAAAGGGCTGCCAGGCAGATGACAATCTCTGGCTAGAAATGTCTGACCAAATCCACCACAACTAAGATATTGGACGATTTGATAATGACCCGCTAGCATTACTTCCATCGCCTTGTTTCACTCTTTGAGTAATATACTTAATAATAAATCAGAGCCTGCCTTTACCGCTAGTTTAGCGTTTGTTAGGTGCATATTTTTAATGATTGAGTTATGCAAAAATTAATCAAAACATTGCTTTAGAATTGCAGACAGTGCTAATAAAACTAAACAATAAATAACTTCAAGACTAATTGCTATTTTTCCAGTGACGATATGCTAAGTTTGATTGCGAACTTTAATCAGGAGTGTGATCGCATTTGATAACTAGACTAAGTACAAATTTTTTTGATTGAAGTTATATGTTGCGTTTGTATAATTTTTTACCCTCCGGCAATTGTTATAAGATCCGGCTATTATTAACCCAGCTAGGTATTCCCTTTGAGAAGATAGAAGTAAATATTCTTGAAGGTGAAAGTAGAACTCCAGAATTTTTAACCAAAAATCCTAATGGTAGAGTACCGCTTTTAGAAATTGAATCTAGTCAATTTTTAGCTGAATCAAATGCCATTATTTATTATCTCAGCGAAGGAACTCAGTTTTTACCGCAAAATAGTTTTTTACGCGCTCAAGTATTGCAATGGTTGTTTTTTGAGCAGTACAGTCACGAACCTTTTATTGCTACTTCTAGATTTTGGATTTCTTGCTTAGGTAAAGCCGAAGAATACAAAGCAGCGCTGGAGCAAAAACGCGCACCTGGTTATGCTGCTCTTGGAGTGATGGAAAAGCATTTGCAGCAACATAGTTTTTTTGTGGGCGAACAGTATACTATCGCCGATATTAGCTTGTTTGCTTATACCCATGTTGCTCATGAAGGAAACTTTGATTTAGGTGGATTTCCGACTATTCAAGCTTGGATAAAACGAGTTGAAGCTCAACCGCTACATATTAGTATTAAACAGTAACAATAATAGTTTTACTTGTCTGTATTAATTACAACTAATTTGTGCCGAGACGATAAACTAGACTTAATCGTAATGCTAGACTTTGGCACAGCAAACTTTTTAGCTAGTAATTTAATCAATTTCTCATTTGCCTTGCCATCCACTGGCGGCGATTTTAAATTTATAGTTAGGCTGCCGTCGGCTTCTTCAGTAATCTTTTGCTGTGGGGAATTTGGTTTAACTTTAATACTTTTTTGCATTACCTTTTTTTCCAATTGCCACAACCACAACCAGCCCAAAATACAACCGATTGCATAATGCGGAAAGTCCCACCATGAGAAAGTAGAACCTAGTATTAATCTACCTACAAGGCTAGAACGCATCTGTTTTAATAAAGGTGGATGCCATAACTGTAAAAATTCCAGCGTACAAGTAATAATAAAAACCCATAAGGGAATTTGGTCAACTGCTTTGCGACCTCGTATAAACCAATAAGCAAATAAGCACCAGAAAATTTCATAAAATATTGCCGCACCGTTATTATTAAACCACTGCCGACCAACTCCACTATAAAACTTGAAAAAAAAGCCCATCCCGATAACGATGAGCAGTGAAACGATAATATTTATTTGCTTGTTTTGAGTAAATGTCATACAAAAAGCAATTGATTCCTAATTTGCCTTGTATAACATATCTTCAACAACTTTTAAGGTTCTGTGCGGCTACCAGCGCCAACTACACCGATTTTATGGCGATAAGATAGTTCTGCCCCAAACCAACCAGAAACACTCGTCAAAGTACCGACAATCGTTGAGATAACTAACCCCCAAGGTAATACTCCACCTACGGGATTACCCCAGCGCAAATATAAGTTAACGGCTGTCAAAACTAACAAAGTGACATTAATAATCATGTGCGCCCATCCGGCGGTACGCTTGCGGACTCGCTCAATTTGCAAAAAGTCGCTCATGCCAATGATAGCTGCAACTACTCCACCAGCCAAACCTGCAACAATTAGCCAAAAAGAAGCCCGCGCCCAAAATTCGTCGCGTACTAGCCAATAAACCGCATCCGTCACTAAAGCCCCTGCTAAAAAGGCGATGGGAAAAATTACGCTTAAGGGGTGTAAAGGATGACCAGCGATCGCAACGGTGCTAGGTACGCCCGTATCGCGGTATTCGCGATCGTCGCTTTCGATAATTGGTGGAATATTAGGAAATGGCGAGCTACTTGTCCGTTGTGTTTCCATGAGTTCTCCTAGGGGTTATATGCTGACATCTAGACTTTAAGCAGTGGGAATTTTCTCAACATGAGCCTCGGCTTGGATTGTCAATTTTCCCGCATCCACTTGTAAATTTTTAATTCGCAATGACATTCCTTCTAAATCGAAGCTGCTGAGATTTAAAATTGCACTGGTTTGGTCTACTAGAGCTTTTGTTAATTCTGGCGATAATTCCTCGCCTTCTCCATACTCTACATTTTCTAGAGCAACAGTCTGTCCATCTGAACTAACTACGGGTACCGCAGAAAACGCTACTTGCTGAGTTTGATTGTCAGGTAAGGATACTAAAGCATTTAGAGCTACGTGGCGATCGCCAGGAAGACGAAAATCGACTTGCTGGGCGCTGATTGTCGTTGGTTGTCCGTTGACGTTTACTTGCAAGTTTTGCAACTGGTTGCGCACGTAGTCAGAATTGAAAGCGCGGTTGATGTCTGACTCGGTAAGCACGGCGCGGACACTAGCATCTGTCGGTTTGGTCAGTTCAATTTTGCCAAAAGCAACGCTAAGGGGGTTAATTGCTACACCTGTCATGTGCATATCTAACTGAGTTACACGCAAATCTTTTTGCATTACCAGTCCGTCACCAGCAATTTTTACATCATCTACTTGCCCTTGCACCAGCTTTAGCGGATCGGTTTTTATATTTACATCTAAGTTTTCTACTTCATCTAGCTGGCTAGATACACCAATTTCTACAGCTTTATCTAATGCCTGCTCTCCTAGTCCGGGCTTGTCTTGCATTACTGGTTGTTATTTTTTGTTTGAGGTTACTGAGTAAATCTAACGATTTGCTCAGTTGTCTTGTATCTGTCTTGTGGTGGAGGAAGCGATTTTTTAATTGTTTATTATTAGTAGGGTAGGAAAGTACTACAAAAATAGCAATGTTTCCTAAAATTAGTCAAATGGGGCATTATCTTTTTACTAAAGTTCTAAATTATTTCAACTTATATAGGTAGCGATCCGTCAAAAGAAAGATGGAATCACTAAGGCAATTATGACAACCTAAAAAGTGTAGCCGACTCAAAGAGATCGAGAGGATATTTTAAAATGACAGTTACTTTAGATAATGCCAAGCGCACCGCATTAGGTAGCAAATTAGCTGATATCAAAGCAATACAAAACTTGCTAATTGCTAACGAGCAAAAATTCCTAAGCGAAATCAAAGACCAAGATATTAGTGATCGCATTCAAGATATGCTCAATGACGACCAAAAAAACTTGGGAGTCTTGGATACAATTATTGTCCAGTACGGCGTTCAAGCTGAACCTAAAGAAACCATTACTCAAATGGTAAGCAAGCTTGACGAACTTATGGGCGGTTCGGAGCTAACAATTTACGAAAAAGTGTTCCAACACGAATTGCTCAAGCACCAGCAAGTAATGAGCGGCTTAACCGTACACAAAGCGGCTCAAAAAATTGGCGCAGATGTCATGGCGGCGATCGCACCTTTGAATACTATCAACTTTGAAAACCGCGCTCACCAAGAGCAACTAAAAGGTGTTTTAGAAGTCTTGGGCGTACGCGAGCTAACAGGTGAAGAAGCCGATCAAGGTATTTGGAGCCGCGTGCAAGATGCGATGGCTGCGGTAAGTGGCGTAGTTGGTAGTGTAGTTACTCACACCACCGACAAAGATGACATGAACATCCAAGATATAATTCGGATGGATCATGCTAAAGTCAATACTCTCTTTACCCAAGTTGCAGCTACCGACGACCCTCAAAAGTTGCAAGAGTATTTTGGTCAAATCTATAAAGATTTACTTGCTCATGCTGAGGCTGAGGAGCAAGTTGTATATCCTGCGGTACGTCCTTTCTACGGCGAACACGACACCACAGAATTGTACGACGAGCAAGCTGAGATGAAGAAAATGTTGGATGAAATCAAAGCCAGCGACCCCGCCGCCGTTGACGAATTCAAGTCTAAAATTAGAAGTCTAATGGACGCAGTTGGCGATCATATTCGTCAAGAAGAAAGCACCATGTTTGCGGCTATCCGTGATAATATGAGCAGCGACCAAAGCGAGCAACTAGCTACTCAATTTAAGAGTGCTAAGAGCGAAGTTCAACAAAAAATGTAGTCCGATTGCAGTACCATCTCTCAGAATTCTTAAATAATTAATTTACGTAAAAAATCTCACCAAAAATCCAGATGGTGGGATTTTTTACTATACGATCGCCTTAAGCTTTGCTTTTATAGCTGTTAAGTTGGATGGAGCAAAACAGAGTGAATATTATAGATGTAATAAAGCAAGAATATCAGACTATTCAAGAGTTATTTATAAAAATAGAAAATACTCAGCAAACAGAAAAACTGTATGAATTTTTCAATCAGATTTCCCAAACAATAATTACTCATTACCAAGCAGAGGAATTAGTTTTGTATTCGCTGTTAAGTGAATACAAAGATAGCGAATCATTAGTTGACATAGCTAAACAAGAACATCAACAAGCAATATTACTATTAGAAGAAATTGAATCTTTTAGCCCTACCTCCTCAGAATTTAAAAGAAGATTGCAGAAATTAAAAAAAATAGTTCAAAATCATGTGCAGCAACAAGGGCATACTCTTCTTGACCAAGCGCAAAGTTTAATTAGTTACCAAGAGCAAGAGCAGTTAGGAAAAGAATTTATATCTGTCAAAAGTAGATTACAAGCAGCTATATAAAGAAAATTTATTATTAGTAAGTAGTATGGCTAGAAGAACATTTGCGATCGCACAATCGGAAATAAGATTTATGCGATCGCATAAATCTTTAACCGTTAACTACCGTACCACCATTAGGATGTAGAACTTGACCGCTCATATAAGACGAGTCATCCGAAGCTAAAAAGACAAAGCTAGGAGCAACTTCCTCTGGCTGTCCTGCTCTTTCCATTGGTACTTCTTTGCCAAAACTTGCAACTTTTCCTGGAGGAAAAGTTGCTGGAATTAAAGGTGTCCAAATCGGACCTGGAGCTACTGCATTAACTCTAATTTTTTTGCTGATTAAGCTTTGGGATAAACTGCGAGTAAAAGCAACGATCGCACCCTTGGTAGAAGCATAATCAATTAATTGCTCGTTACCCTTGTAGGCGGTTACAGAAGTTGTATTAACGATCGCACTTCCTTCTTGAAGATGCTTCAATGCGGCTTTACTCAAGTAAAACATTGAAAAAATATTCGTGCGAAAAGTCCGCTCTAATTGTTCGGCGCTAATACCTTCAATACTTTCTTGGGGGTGCTGTTCGGCGGCGTTGTTAACTAAAATATCTAGCTTGCCAAATTCCTCGACAGTTTGCTGAACCAATTGCTGACAAAAGTCTTCATTACCAATATCTCCAGCAATCGTTACAGCGCGGCGATTTTGGGCTTCTACTAGCTGCTTGGTTTCTTTTGCGTCATCGTGTTCGTTCAAGTAAGCAATGGCTATGTCCGCACCTTCTTTGGCAAATGCGATCGCGACAGCACGACCAATACCGCTATCTGCGCCAGTAATTAGGGCAACTTTTCCCGCTAATTTACCACTTCCTCGATACTGCGAATCGTCTGATTGTGGTTTGGGTGTCATTTCTGACTCTATCCCCGGTTGTTGGTTTTGAGACTGGGGTGGTTGTAGTTCTTCGGGCATTATAGTTATCTCCTGATTAGTTTAAAAAACTTCCAACAATAAATCCCTGGATCGATATTTCGAGCCAAGGTTTTGTGCCAAGGCAAAAAGGCTTTTGGTACGTTGGCTTATTGTTTACTAGCCGCATTCATGAGGTTTAGCCGCACACAATGGCATTCTTATGTATCACCAGAAATTTAACAACTACCGTGGAGTTATTTATCATGCTAAAGATGGAACATATTTTTGCTTTGATAATTCTTAAGGCAGACAATTCTTATAAAAAAATGTATTTCAAATAACATTAAAACTTAGCAAATAATTAGAGAAGATTTATCATAAGTTTCAAATAGATTATATTTTTAAAGCTATTTATTGGCTTAAACCCTACTCCAAGACTCTTGAATAAAACTGATAGCTATTTGAATTAACGGCCATCCCAGCAAACAAATTATTGATGCCCAAATAGTATTAATATCTAGCCCTTGACGGACAGCAACAATTACTGCGAGTAAGCTCCAAACAGATAGTACTAACTCAATTGGTTCTCCTAGCAAAGGAATCAGCGTCAAAAAATTTAATACTTGAGGAGCATAAGCAAAACCAATAGGAATCAAAAGCTCTTTATAACTAGGTGTATTACCTATTAACCATTTGCCGATTCGTTCAATAGTTAAAGTCCACAAATAATATCCAATTACAATACTTAAAGCATCAATCAAGAGTGCTAAAGGTAAAATAGGAATAGCTGTCCAACTAATAACAAAAACTACAGCGCTACCTATAGCGTGGGAAATTGCTGCTAAAATTACAATTGTTTGAGCTACGCGATTGGTTATAGAATCATTGGGAGCATTTTCATAAAAATTAGCGTCTAGCGATAAAGCACTAGCTAAAGTTTTCCATAATCCCTTTCTTGTTTCTTTATTCCTCACTATTTGTGCCTAATATTAATAGATAAATGCAAGAGATTATTTACTTTATCAACTACAATTAAATGTTGCAACTACTAACTAAAATCATTCTTTGGTTGCGGAGTGGAAGTTTAAAACTATTAACTATAGCCGTAGTAATTTTATTAGTTTGGGGAACGCTATCGCCTGTAGGAACATTAATTTGGTGGGCAGATGAAGGCGTACAACTGCTTGGCTTGAAAAGCAATCCAAAAATTGAGTTTTCTCGTCCTGATACCTTAACTTATAAATCTTCTCAGTTAAATTGTTATATTGTCTTTCTACCAGGAGTAGGAGATTTTTCTGCCAATCAACTAACATCAGGCGAGGAAGTGTTTTTAAATAGTTTAGTTGCAGATCATCCTAATTGCATTGCTGTAAGCGATGTTTTTCCCTACTCAGCAACCAATGAAAGCTTAGGAGGAAAGCGCGTACTTGCTCCTTTATGGAAGTTTGCCGATCGCGCCCAAGGATGGCTTGCCGTCTCAAACGTAGTAATTAAAATTCGTAATTTATGGCGATTTGCAATTTCTGCCGATCCCCGTTACGGTCCAATTTACAATCAAGGAATTGCCACGGCGATCATCGAGCGCATGAATGCCCAGCAGCCCATACCAGAAAAACCGCAAATTATTCTGCTAGGGACAAGTGGCGGCGTGCAAGTTGCTCTAGGTGCGGTAGATTATCTCAAACGCGCTTTAGAGGCAAAAACTACCATAATTTCTCTGGGCGGCGTATTTGCAGGAACAAACGGTTTTACAGTTAGCGATCGCATTTATCATCTCCACGGTCAATTTGATTGGGTAGAAAATATTGGCGCAATTGTGTTTCCTTCTAGGTGGCGCTGGAGTATAGGTTCGCCTTTTAATCAAGCACGAGCGCAAAATCGTTATGTAGTGGCGAGTAGCGGTCCTCATGCCCATGACGGTGCGCAAGGCTATTTTGGCGAGAATTTGGCAAATAACGGCGTTACCTACGTAGATTTAACATTGCAACAGATAAATAAATTGCCGATTTGGTCAGCAAATAAGTAAAAAACTATTGCTGATGCTCTCTAGCCTTTGGAAGACGTAACACGCGATCGCTTAATGCTATCAAACACTAAAGAGACAAACGTAGGAACATAGCATGAGCCAAATTTCAGGAAAAAGCATTATTATTACTGGCGCAAGTAGTGGAATTGGAGAAGCCGCCGCCAAAATGTTAGCCGAGCAAGGCGCTAAACTAATGCTTGCCGCCCGTCGCGAAGATAAGCTAGATAAGTTAGTAGCAGAAATTGAAGCTGCCGGAGGAACTGCGGCTTATCAGGTGGTAGATGTAACCAAACAAAGCCAAGTTCAAGCTTTGGCTGACGAAACACTAAAGCAGTATGACAAAATCGATGTGATGATTAATAATGCTGGGATTATGCCCCTGTCGCGGCTCGACCAACTTTTAGTTGAGGAATGGGAGCGCACTATAGACATTAATATTAAAGGCGTACTCTACGGCATTGCTGCGGTGCTACCAGCGATGCAAAAAGCCCAAAGCGGTCACATCATCAATATATCCTCCGTTGCAGGTCACGTTGTATTCCCCAATGCTGCCGTTTATTGCGGGACTAAATACGCAGTCCGAGCAATTTCTGAAGGCTTACGCAAAGAAATAGGCAAAGATATCCGGTGTACGATTATTTCTCCTGGAGCCGTTGCGACAGAATTGACCAATCATATTAGCGACGAGGAAGCATCTAAAGGCGCTAACCAGCTTTATGAAATAGCCATTGGAGCCGATGCCGTGGCTAGAGCGATCGCCTACGCTATCGAGCAACCAAAGGAAGTAGATATTAATGAAATTCTCTTACGTCCAACGGCTCAAGAATTATAAGTGCAGCAGTTAAAACTTTAAATATGGCAGGCTAGGCAAAATAGTATTTTACCTAGCTTGTCAGTTTGTTTTTAGTAAAGTTGCACCAACGCGCGATCGCACTGGCTTATTTTTTGGGCTTTGAGATAAACTTTTCGGAAACGATCCAATCATTAGCGCAATTATGTAATCCTAAATAGTCTGGACTCTTATTTAAAGTAAAGGCGAAATCAATGGACGATAAACTGATGCTAATGATTCCTGGTCCTACTCCCGTACCAGAATCAGCACTACTGGCTTTAGCAAAACACCCAATTGGTCATCGCACCAGTGAATTTAGTAACGTGCTGGGCGAAGTAACCCAAAATCTCAAATGGCTGCACCAAACCCAAAACGATGTACTAATGCTCACAACTAGCGGTACAGGCGCAGTCGAAGCTGGAATGATTAACTTTTTGAGTCCAGGCGATCGCATTATAGTCGGCTGCAATGGCAAGTTTGGCGAACGTTGGGCGGAAGTAGGCGAAGCTTACGGTCTAAATGTCGAACAAATTACTGCCGAATGGGGTCAACCTTTAGACCCCCAACAGTTTGCCGACAAGCTTACCGCCGATACCGATAAGCAAATTAAAGCTGTTGTCGTTACCCATAGCGAAACTTCTACAGGCGTATTGAATGACTTAGAAACCATCAACCGCCACGTTAAAAATCATGGCGCGTTGATGATGGTGGACGCTGTAACTAGCTTGGGAGCGGTCAATTTGCCGATGGATGATTGGGGTTTAGATGTAGTGGCTTCCGGTTCGCAAAAAGGCTACATGATTCCGCCGGGTTTGGGTTTTGTGGCAGTTAGTCCTAAAGCTTGGGAAGCTTATAAAACGGCAAAGTTACCCCGCTATTATTTAGACCTAGGTAAGTACCGCAAATCTACAGCTAAAAACACTACTCCCTTTACGCCGCCAGTCAATTTAATTATGGCGCTGCATACTACTTTGGGCATGATGAAAGCTGAAGGCTTAGAAGGTATTTTTAGTCGCCACCAAAGATTAATGAAGGCTACCCGCGCCGCCATTAGGGGTTTAAATATGCCGTTATTTGGCGCGGATGAATTTGCAAGTCCCGCCATTACCGCCGTTGCACCCCAGGGAGTAGAAGCAGACAAAATTCGTTCAATTTTGAAGAAGCGGTTCGATATTGCCGTAGCTGGGGGACAAGATCATTTATCAAATAAAATATTTCGGATCGGACACTTGGGTTTTGTGAGCGATCGCGATATTTTGAGTGCAATTTCCTCTCTTGAAGTTGCTTTGCGCGAACTTGGTTATGAAGGTTTTACGCCAGGTGGGGGTATAGCCGCCGCCGCTAGAGTTTTTGCTGAGTAAGACATTTAGTTATTAAAAAAGCGAGTTGAATAATTCAACCCGCTTTTTAGTTTTTGTAGAGATTTTTTCGATTTTCGCTTAGTGAGTATCATTATTAAGCACCATCGATTTTGCATTTATCTTTACTCCAAGAATTAGCCTAATTTATGCTGTCTCTAACCAGTCATAAATTCTATCCAATTGTTCTAGGGTAACTAATCCGTATTGCCAAAGAATCATTGGTAAAGGACCTGGGTCTTGCTCCCGATGCCTTAAAGCCACAGCGATTGCTGCGGTGGAAATTGCTAGATCCTCCTGCAAAAAATTGATAAACCTAATGTATGTTGAGGGAGCCATTAACTTGTCACCTCCTGATGCTTGTTAACTTCTATTTTTTTTAATTGACGGCTACTTTTTAGTCTTGAGCCAGAAAACTGACTATTTATGGCGATCACAGTGCTGATTAGCACTTTATGTCTACAATTTTTTACTTACTGTATCAATTCGATCGTGACAGTAAGGTATGGAATAAGATTGTAGCCCACCTTTGCTTAAATTCAAGCAAAAGTGATTAGATTTCTTTATACAGTAAAAATCCAATATTCCTTATCTATAGCAAGGAGTATTTTAGATTATGCTTTACAGCTTTACTATTGGCTAATTTAATTAAAATCTAACTAGCTACAACGGCTAAGAGTGTTTTCTGCTCTTGGTTTGAGCTAATAACAATAGATTTCTAGTAATAGATAATTAATTAATAGTGGATAAAAATAAATATACTTCGCTACTTCTTGGCTGGCAAAAACTTAATGTTTAGTGGTGCGCCTACTTTTAAGCCCAGTTCTTTAGCTCGTCCGCCCCGAACTTCAATAACGCGATCGATTAGTGTTCCAGGTCCATAAGTAGGACAAGGAGTGGTATTACAGGGAGGTACGGCGGCGGCGATCGCTTTTACTTTGCCATCTTTGATAAAAATCATATCTAGCGGAATGGCAACGTCTTTCATCCAAAATCTTACGCTTTGAGGCGGATTAAATTCAAATAGCATCCCGCGATCGTCGGCTAAAGATTTTCTGTACATCAATCCTGTAGCTTGCTGTTCGGCAGTTCTAGCAACTTCCAACTCTAAAAGGCGATCGCCAATAACGACTTGCGCTGAAATAGGTAAGCTTTGTCCTAGTGTTGTTTCTGGCGTAGCCGTAGATGTAGCATCACAGCCCATTAACGTCACACTTAGCATGATTCCGATTACAGCTAACAAACGACTCACCTATTTTCTCCCAAAATACATAACACGCAATTTAATAAGCTTCTCGTAAAACGTAGCCTACACCACGAACTGTCTGAATCAAGCGTTTTTGACCTTCATCTTCTATTTTTAAGCGCAGGTAACGAATATACACTTCAATCACATTTGATTCGCCCATAAAATCGTAACCCCAAACATTTTCTAAGATTTGTTCGCGGGTCAACACTTCACGAGGATGCTCCATCAAATACTTTAGCAGTTCAAATTCCTTCATGGTTAGATCGATTGCTCGTCCGTGACGAATAGCGCGGCGAGTCGCCAAATCGATTGCCAAATCTCCAAACCGCAATTGTTCTGTAGCGGCGGGTTCTTGCAAGTATAGGCGCACTAACTTCAAAAATTCTTCCGAGCGGTAAGGCTTAAGAAAGTAATCATCCGCGCCTGATTCTAGACAAGCCACGCGATCGTCAACAGTATCTCTTGCCATCAAAACTAGCATTGGCTCTTTGGAGCCTGTTTTTCGCAAGAAGTCGCACAAATTTAGACCTGATGCCCCCGCCAGCATTCGATCGACCACAATCAAAGCTGGATGGCGATCCCGTGCTTCGTGAATTCCCCTATCTACATCATTTACTACTACTGGTTCATAGCCCGATGCTTGTAAGTCAAGACTTACTTGGGAGGCTAAAATTTCGTCTGTCTCAATTACCAACACACAGGTATTGCGTTCAACAGTTGTAATCATAATTTTATTGGGGTAAGGTTAACCGACCGCCAAATCTCATTAATTGTGGTTTTAATCTAACTCGAACAATAATTTAAACTTAGTTTATTTCAAATCGTTTGAGCATTAATACCTATTATACTCCTAAAATTAAGGAAGTTCCACCGAGGTAGGTTTAGCGATGTGAGCTAGACCCCAGCCTAGTTTTTCGCGTAAGATGCGGAAAAATTCTGGCGATTGCAAGCGAATAAATTTTGCCAAATAGGGCGACTTTTCTATATATACGCGATCGTCTGGAAATACATAGCATCCAGCATTACCATCTACTACCATTACCAAGCGAGTTGGGTTGGCAGAAAAAACTGTTACAGGCTCTGTATCCGCAAATACCAAAGCTCTAGAAGCCAAAGAATGGGGGCAAATTGGTACTAATTGCAATACTGGCACTCCCGGCGTTACGACTGGACCTCCAGCACTTAAAGAATAAGCAGTAGAACCCGTCGGTGTAGAGACAATTATCCCATCGGCAGCAATATCTACAGGAGCATGATGCCCGATCGCAATTTCAAAATGGCACATACTGGTCAATGGTTCTCGATGCAACACCATTTCATTGAGACATAGGGCTTCCCACGCCACAGCATTTTGGCGAAATACTCGCACCGTCAGCATTACCCGTTCTTCAACTTCGTATTCCCCCTCCATGACGCTATCTAAGGCTTCCGGCAGCGTATTAACGTAGGTTTCGGTCAAAAAACCCATGTGACCGCTATTTACCGCAAGTAAGGGGATACCAACCGGGGCAACTTGGCGAAATGCCGAAAGCACAGTTCCATCTCCCCCCAAAACCACAGCAAAGCTCATAGCTGAATCGAAACCCGTTGGAGTTAAGCATTCTATCGGCGTATGGCATACTGGGCTTTCGGGCGTGGCATAGCCCAAAATACCACCAACACCAGTAGTCATACAAACCTCGCAACCAATGGCTATCAACTTATGTTGTAATTCGTGAGCGACACGACGGGCTACGGGCTTTTCGTCATTGTATATGATGCCTATTTTCGGCACTTGCACACATCCAAATTAAAGCTAGGCTTGACGTTAGTTCGATATTTGCACATTTTTGAGTCAATTTGCACGAGAGCGATCGCCTGTGTTAGTTCTCCAAGCTAAAAGATATCTATCTACAAGTTATTAGCGACTCTATAGATTACTCAAATATTTTTTGCTCAGTCAAAAGATTTAGGACTTATTAAAGGGAGTCTTTTTTTGAGATTTCTTTTTTGTTTTTAATTTTTCGTAGTCTAATTCTTTAAGCTTTTTCATGATTCTACTAAAATATTCCTGCATATAGCTTTCTAACGTAGTAGTTTCATCAGGATTCAACTGAAATACTTCGTATACTTCTGCCATTGGTGCAGTAATAGGCTTCCCCGTAGCCAAGACTTCAGCAAAAGCAAGTCTATCAGACAAGTTCCAACCCCACTGAAAAAACCGCGATACATGGCGCACCGTCCGCAGTAGATTTATGGGCATCCGAGTTATCCGCGCATCTTGTCCTGATAAGCGTTCGCACAAGCTGATAAGTTCTTCTGCACTCCATGCACGAGTACCTACTAAAGGAAAAGTTTTATTTTCTGTTTCCGGTATTTTCAAAGCGCGGACAGCAAATTTGGCAATGTCTTGGGTATCCATGTAAGCAACAGGGGATGATTCTCCAGTAATCCACACGGCTTGTTTTTCTAAAATGGGAATTGCATATTGACCAATCAAGCCCTGCATAAATCCACTTAACTGCAATACGGTGTAATTTAAGCCTGATTGAGCTAAAAATAGCTCCGTACATCGCTTAATTTCCATTAGTGGCACTTCTGGGTATTTATCCGAGTCCAGAAGCGAAAAGAAAATGTAGCGCTCAACCCCCGCCGCCTTCGCCGCTTGAATTAGGGCAACTTTGCCATCCCAATCTACTTGTTTAATACTTAACGAATCTGTAGGGCGACTGGTTGCAGCGTCAATTATCGCTGTAATCCCTTCTAGGGATGGTGGTAAGGTGTCAGGATAACACAAGTTTCCTTGGACAATTTCAGCGCCCCACTCTCTCAAAAATGCTGCTTTTTTCGGGCTTCTGACTAGACAGCGTACTTTATACCCCTCATCTAAAGCGCGGCGAACTACTTGCCTTCCTAATGTTCCTGTGGAACCGACAACTAATAAAGTCATGAGGGGTAATTTTGTGAATGTTAATTTTTATTAATAAAATCTTATCAGAATACGCTTGACAAATACAGAGATAGGGAGGGAGAAAATAAATGCTTACTACTCCTTCCCTGATGGCAAACTAAAGTGCTTCTTCTTCGTCACCTTGAATTTTGAGCAGGGCGTAGCCTAAAACTATGCCGACTAAGATTAAAGAAAAAGACAAAATAATAGCTGTAAACATCTCTCCGCCCATAAGTAAAATCCTCCTGTTGGATTTGGAAAATAATTAGATAGTCGTAACTTATCTTAAAACAGTTTCATGAATTCAATAGAACTAGCAAGCAGCGTCACTACAAAAAAATCTCGTCCGCGTTTGGCTTTGCCCCTAGGTGATCCCGCCGGAATTGGTTTAGAAGTTACTTTACAAGCGTTAAATGACCCAAAGATAAGGGCAGATTGCGATGTAATAGTAATATGCGATCGCCAACAACTAACCAAACTTTACGATCGGCTAATTACTCAACAAAATGTTGAGCCGCAAAAATATATACATCCAAGTAAATTGTCTATTATTGATGTCAGTTGTAGCGGACAAATAACTATCGGTACAGGGAACGCGGCAAGTGGCAAAGCCAGCTTTAGTTACTTAGAAAATGCGATCGCCCGCACTTTGGCAGGAGAATTTGACGGAATTGTCACTGCACCCATTGCCAAATCTGCGTGGAAAGCGGCGGGTTACAATTACCCTGGGCAAACCGAATTATTAGCTGAACGTGCGGGAGTAGAGAAGTTTGGGATGTTATTTGTCGGCAAGTCACCGCATACAGGCTGGACGTTACGGAGTCTTTTAGCTACTACTCATATACCTTTAAGGCAAGTAGCAGACACCCTAAATCCGCAGCTAATGGCAGCCAAACTCGATTTATTGGTAGAGTGCTTAGACAAATATTTTGGGATAGCAAAACCAAGAATTGCGATCGCAGGCTTAAATCCGCACAGTGGCGAACAAGGACAACTAGGCACAGAAGAACAAGAATGGATGATGCCTTGGTTAGAACAAGAACGCGATCGCCGTCCAGGGTTAGTTTTAGATGGGCTAATACCCCCCGATACAATGTGGGTAAAACCTGCTCAAGCGTGGTTTGGTAGTATTGATTCAAAAGCTCACGATGCTTATTTAGCTTTGTATCACGATCAAGGCTTGATTCCAGTTAAACAATTAGCTTTCGATCGCGCAGTAAATACTTCCATTGGTTTACCATTTATCCGCACGTCACCCGATCACGGTACAGCTTTTGATATTGCAGGCTTGGGGATTGCCGATTCTACCAGCATGAAAGCAGCAATTTTATTAGCAAAGGAAATGGTTTATAGCCAACGTTTCTAAAAATAGAGGCGTATCAAAACCTTGGGTAGCAGAAACAATACCCAGAGAAATTTTCCAAAAATTAGTTGGCATCATAGACAACTAGGTCTATTGCGCAAAAACTTCCTCACCTCATAGATAAGACACTTTTGCAGGGGGTTTGGGCGGCATCTTTTCGGAGGAAGAATTCCCCCGAAAAATGCCTCGGGAGGCAACTCGTCCCCCAATGGGGGGCAGACCCCCCAAGCCCTGATTTTTCTTAGCAATCCTCTAGCTATATAAACCTCGATCGAAGTTGCAGAAGTCGCGTATTCTCAAAAAACAGAGTTTTTGTAAAACAAAATGACCCAATACCGAATTACGCTTTTACCAGGAGATGGCATCGGACCCGAAATCATGGCGATCGCCAAAGAAGTATTGCAAGTAGTCGGGCAGCAGTTCGATCTAAGCTTTGAATTTACCGATGCTTTAATAGGCGGCGCAGCAATTGATGCAACGGGCGAACCTTTACCCCCAGAAACCCTAGCTAAATGTCGAGATAGCGATGCGGTGTTATTAGCCGCCATTGGCGGTTATAAATGGGACAACTTACCCCGCCATTTGCGCCCAGAAACTGGACTACTCGGATTAAGAGCAGGTTTAGGATTATTTGCCAACTTGCGCCCAGCAAAGATATTACCTCAGTTAATTGATGCGTCTTCTTTAAAAAAAGAAATAGTAGAAGGCGTAGATATTATGGTGGTGCGCGAACTTACAGGCGGCGTGTATTTCGGGCAGCCAAAAGGAATTTTCACCACCGAAACCGGGGAAAAACGGGGAGTCAATACTATGGCTTACACCGAAAGCGAAATCGATCGCATTGCCAAAGTCGGATTTGAAACAGCACAAAAACGCGGCGGAAAACTTTGCTCAGTAGATAAAGCAAACGTTTTAGACGTATCGCAATTGTGGCGCGATCGCATTAACGAACTCGCCAAAGAATACCCCGATGTAGAACTATCCCACCTGTATGTAGATAACGCCGCTATGCAGCTAATTCGCTACCCCAAACAGTTCAATACCATCGTCACGGGTAATTTGTTCGGAGACATCCTTTCCGATGCCGCAGCCATGCTTACAGGCAGCATAGGAATGTTACCATCGGCAAGTTTAGGCAAAGCAGGAGAGCCGGGAGTATTTGAACCCGTCCACGGTTCAGCCCCCGATATTGCCGGACAAGATAAAGCCAACCCCATCGCTCAAGTATTGAGCGCCGCAATGATGTTACGCTACGCCCTCAATCAACCAACTGCCAGCGATCGCATCGAGCAAGCAGTGATGCAAGTATTAGACAATGGCGATCGCACTGGGGATATTATGGCTCCAGGGATGAATTTATTGGGGTGTAAAGCTATGGGTGAGGCGATAATTAAAGCCTTAGCGATTTAAAAACTATGGATACCCTGCTGGCATTACCCGCTTCTTTCGTCGTTTTTGGATTGGGGGCATCTATAGGCAGTTTTTTAAACGTAGTCATTTATCGAGTCCCTGCCGGATTATCGGTACTTCATCCCCCCTCTCGTTGCCCAAGATGCTTGCATAAACTAGGGTTACGAGAAAATATCCCGGTTTTTGGCTGGTTGATGCTTGGCGGGCGTTGTCGTCATTGCCGGACTAAAATTGCTCCTCGTTACCCAATTGTCGAAGCGGTTACAGGATTAATATTTTTGTGCGTATTTTGGCAGTTTGATGTTTCGATTCAAACCCTTGGCTATTGGACATTTTGTAGTTGGTTACTAGCCCTATCGCTTATCGATCTCGATACCATGACCTTACCCAACTCTCTAACTCAGCCAGGACTAATATTAGGGCTGATATTTCAGTTTGCTGTCGGGTACGTGACACAAAATAGCATTGCTGGAGCAATAAACCAGCTAATGGCAGGAATTATTGGTGCAGTCTTGGGAATATGGTTACTAAACTTAATTACTATATTTGGCTCCTTAGTGCTTGGACAGGCAGCAATGGGTTGGGGCGATAGTAAATTAGCGGCAATGATGGGCGCATGGCTGGGATGGAAATACTTGTTGTTGGCAAGCTTTATTGCTTGCGCTTTGGGGGCATTTATTGGGGGCGGTGCGATCGCGCTTCACATCATCAATCGGCGGCAACCTATGCCTTTTGGTCCTTTTCTGGCGCTGGGAGCATTGATTGTTGTGTTTTGGGGTGAATTTCTTTTATCCACTTACATTGGGTGGTTTTTCCCTACTAGCTAAACACTTGCTCCCTTTCGAGTAAGATCGTAATGTTTAAATTTATGCAGAGCGCTCTAGACTCATGTCCCTGTTTGATTGGTTCGCAAATCGCCGCAAAACTGGCTCTACAAATAAAGAACCCCAACGTGATATTGCCGATGGACTCTGGAATAAGTGCGTAGCTTGCGGCGTACTTGCTTACACCAAAGACTTGCGTGCAAATCAAATGGTCTGCTTAGAATGCGGGCATCACGTCCGCGTTGATAGCGAAGAGCGCATTCGCCAACTAATCGACGATCGCACTTGGAACCCCATTGACCAAAATTTGTATCCCCTAGATCCATTGCAATTTCGCGATCGCAAACCCTACAGCGACAGATTGAAAGAAACTCAAGAAAAAACTGGCTTAGTAGATGCGGTACAAACAGGCATTGGTAAGCTCGACGGCTTGCCCGTTGCTCTAGGCGTAATGGATTTTCGGTTTATGGGCGGTAGTATGGGTTCGGTGGTTGGCGAAAAACTTACCCGTCTAATTGAACAAGCTACCCTCAATCGCTATCCGGCAATTATTATTTGTGCCTCTGGTGGGGCAAGAATGCAAGAAGGAATGTTGAGCTTGATGCAGATGGCAAAAATATCGGCGGCTTTAGAGCGCCACCGCGAAGCGCAATTGCTATACATTCCCGTATTGACAAACCCTACCACTGGAGGCGTTACGGCAAGTTTTGCCATGCTTGGCGACTTAATTATCGCTGAACCCAAAGCTACTATTGGCTTTGCAGGACGCAGGGTAATCGAGCAAACTATCCGCGAAAAGTTGCCAGAGGAGTTTCAAACTGCCGAAGACCTATTGCGTCACGGCTTTGTCGATGCGATCATCCCGCGTCCGCAATTGAAAAAAACCTTGGCTCAACTAATTTGCTTGCATCAGCCAATTACAACTAGACCCGCCGTAGCTTCTTGGCAAAGTGCGATTGACCAAGGGGCAGTGCCGGAGGCAATCGCCCAGCAACCGATTTAACCCATGCCAAGTTTTGGTAACAAATTGCGTTCGCGACATGATATTGATATTAAAGCGGCTTAATCTCTATCTATTACTGAATTATTCATTATGGGTTTTGCAGACTTGTCCATTGCCGAAATAGCGGCGGACTACAACCTCTCCCAACAGGATGTACTAGCTCTGTGCGACCAGTTGGGAATAGCTTATAAATCCTCTAAGACTCGTCTAGCTTTAGAAGATGCCAAAGCAATCATTTCCCACGTCTTGACGCAAATACAATCAAGTTCAAACGAGCGACAAGTTTAAAATGCACTCAACTTTACATAAAAACTAAAAGTTATTAAGATACATGGCATTTTGCTTTGTTGGTGATGACTTTGCCGAAAAATAAGAACCGCAGCCGAATTTATTACCTGTGGTTTTTGCTCGAACAACAGTAATCAAGAGAATTAAGCCCATGATAAATAGCTGTATTCGGAGTCGAAACTTTTGAAGGGGAACTATGTTTAAAAAAACGATCGCTCTTGCGATGGCAACTCTACTACTGGCGTTTGGGCTAGTTGTTGGTGGTGCGGCAGCCGTCGAACTTAGCGAAGCTGTACGGACAGTGCCATTAAATGGTCAAGGAGATACGACGGTACTCAGCCTTAAGCAAGTTCAAGAAGGCAAACGCTTATTTAACTATGCTTGCGCTCAGTGTCATGCTGGGGGCGTAACTAAAACAAACCAAAACGTAGGACTCGATCCCGAAGCCCTAGCTCTAGCAACTCCACCCCGGAATAATATCGAAGGATTAGTCGATTACTTGCATAATCCTACGACTTACGACGGTGAGGAAGAAATTGCTGAATTGCACCCCAGTACCAAGAGTGCAGATATTTACGCAGCAATGAGAAATCTATCAGAAGATGACTTAGTAGCTATTTCCGGTCACGTTTTACTACAACCAAAAATTGTTGGTGATAAGTGGGGCGGTGGCAAAATTTACTACTAAAGCCTGAAACTTAAATCAATAGCCTCCAGCCATCCTCGGAATGCTGGAGGCTTTGATTAAACAGGGCGATCGCTCTTTAAAAAAACAATTAAGGTTGAATTTTATAAATGCTACGTCGATTGTGTTGTGTTATTGCCATAATTTTAATTTCAATTGTCCAAACTTATCCTGCTCAAGCTGCAAATATTGACCGTTATTTAGTGCGTTTTTTGCACGTGACGCAGCCTATAGATTTGGCATTGAACGAAAATGGCGAAACGCGCTCTTATTCTCCTGAAGCCTTAACTCGTGGCAAAGAACTATTTGAAAATAGTTGTCTCAACTGTCATGTAGGCGGCGCTACGTTGCCCGATCCGCAAGTGTCTTTATCTTTGCCCAAACTAAAGGGCGCAACTCCTCCGCGCGACAATATCAACGCTCTTGTTGCTTATTTACGCCAACCAATGGTTTATGACGGTAGCAGCGAAACTTATTGGTGTCGCCAAGTGCCAGAAAGCTGGATGAATCAAGACCAAATAGAAAGTTTGGCAGCTTTCGTCCTCACGGCGGCACAAAAAGCCCCCGGCTGGGGTACGGATAAGCTATAAACAGATAAAACTAGAGTTTATCGATGGTGCGATCGCGCTGTGCAGTACCCAGAAACGGTATTATTGAATAACAAAGATCGATATTTTTGGAGAAAACTATGAAATTAATTGCTGCAACTTTACGGCGCTGCAGTTTAGTAGTATTAACAATGGTGGCGCTAGTGAGCAGCTTTGCTTTATTTACCCCATCGGCGGCGGCGGAAACTTACCAAGTTAAGTTGGGATCGGATAAAGGTATGCTAGTCTTCGATCCTGCCAAACTAACTATCAAACCCGGCGATACCGTTGAGTGGGTAAACAATAAAGTCCCACCTCACAACGTTGTTTTTGATGCAGCTAATAACCCCACCAAGAGCGCAGACTTAGCCAAGGGCTTGTCTCACAAGCAATTGCTCATGACTCCTGGGCAAACTGTAAAAGAAACTTTTTCTGACGCGCCTGCTGGAGAATATACCTACTACTGCGAACCCCACCGTGGCGCAGGCATGATTGGCAAAATTACCGTAGCAGAATAAAGTCTTAGTTTCCCTTGTTGGTTAAAACTTAGCTCATAATTTTATAAAAGGGAAAAGGTTGAAAGTATAACCTTTTCCCTTTTACAATTTTTATCGGTGCAGCGCTATGAGAAAAATTTTGCCCTTCTTACTATCAGTCTTAGCGCAAATAGCATTAAGCACTTTTACGTTTTTACTTTTATACAACTTTCCCGCACTAGCTGTAGAATCCGATCGCGGAGTAGAAATTTTTAGCCATAACTGCGCGGCTTGTCATCTAGGGGGCGGTAATATCGTTATCGATGACAAAAATTTGCACAAACAAGCGTTGATTAAGTACCATATTCATTCTATTGAGGCGATCGCAACTCAAGTAAAGCATGGTAAAAAAGCTATGCCTGCGTTTAAAGGTAGATTAAGCGACTTCCAAATTGAAGCAGTTGCTGCTTATGTACTAAAACAAGCCGAAAAAGGCTGGTAAATTTTTAACTTAAATTAATAAATCCATCCGCAGGCTAGAAGCTACCGAACTAAAAATTAGTTATTCTGTTGCCAGTTTCAAAAAACTGGAAATAAGTCGGCATGGTTCCAATTAGAGACAATAATCCGATAACAATTACTCCTTACGTGACTTTTGGGCTAATTGCGGCAAATATTCTTGCTTTTTTATTCGAGGCAAGTTTACCTCCTCAAGAATTAGATGGATTTTTTCACTTGGCGGCGGTAGTACCAAAAGAACTAACAGCAAGTTTTGGCGGTATAGCAGTAAATCAACCCGTACCAGAATGGATAACCCTAATTACTTCGCAATTTTTGCACGGCGGTATATTACATTTGGGCGGTAATATGCTGTTTTTATGGATTTTTGGCAATAATATTGAAGATCGCTTAGGTCATGTCAAGTTTTTAATTTTTTATCTCGCTTGTGGCGTACTTGCAGGCTTAACTCAGTGGTTTTTCTCGCAAAACTCTGGGATTCCGTCTTTGGGTGCGAGTGGGGCGATCGCTGGGGTAATGGGAGCATACATCCTTCGCTTTCCTCGCGCGGAAGTTTTAACTTTAATTCCTTTGGGTTTATTCTTTCCGGCGGTACGGGTTCCAGCCTTTTACTTTCTAGGGTTTTGGTTTTTGCAACAAGCTTTTTACGGATTTGCCAGCTTTGAAGCACCAACTAATATTGGGATGGAAAGTGGTGGAATTGCTTACTGGGCGCACGCTGGTGGCTTTGTGTTTGGGGCAATTTTAGGTCCGTTACTCGGATTACTCGAACAGACCCCAGAGGAAAAAGCCTATTTATAAAGGCAAAATATAAAAAGATTTGCTTTCTTTATTTAGGAATAATTACCTGTGGTTCCATTACGAGATAACAACCCGATTACAATTACCCCGTATGTTACCTACGGAATATTTATTGCTAACATCGCTGTTTTTGTTTATCAACTAAGTTTGCCCGAAAGACAATTAGAGCAGTTTTTTCACGTTGCGGCGATGGTTCCCTGTGAATTATCTGGTAGTTGCCCTGCAATCGGACAATTACCAGAATGGATGACCTTATTTACCTCCCAATTTTTGCATGGTGGGTTTCTGCATATAGCGGGTAATATGTTGTTTTTGTGGATCTTTGGTAACAATATTGAAGATCGGCTAGGTCATATCAAGTATTTGATTTTTTATCTAGGTTGTGGCGCATTGGCAGCTTTGGCGCAGTGGTTTTTCTCGCAAAATTCAGGCATTCCATCGTTGGGGGCAAGTGGTGCGATCGCTGGAATTATGGGTGCGTACATTCTCCGCTTTCCCCACGCCAAAGTTTTAACTTTAGTTCCTCTAGGGTTTTTTATTACTACTTTCCAACTTCCCGCTTATTTGTTTCTAGGCTTTTGGTTTCTTCAACAAGCCTTTTTTGGTGTTGCAAGTTTGGGAGTGAGGACAAATGTAGGCATGGAAAGCGGCGGAATTGCTTATTGGGCGCACGCTGGGGGCTTTGTATTTGGGGCGGTTTTGGGACCAATGTTAGGGCTAATGAGGCGCGATTAAAATAACCTAATGGCACAACTCACCCTAATAATAGGCAACAAAAACTATTCTTCGTGGTCATTGCGTCCTTGGCTGGCTATGAAGCAATCGGGGATAGAATTTTTGGAAGTTCGTATTCCCCTTGATAATCCGACTACGCAGCAAGAAATTTTGAAATATTCCCCCGCCGGAAAAGTCCCGATTCTCAAGCACGGCAACTTAACAATTTGGGACTCTTTAGCTATTTGCGAGTATGTAGCTGAAGTTTTCCCTCAAACTAATTTATGGACGCGAGATATAGCAAAACGAGCGATCGCACGTTGCGTTAGCGCAGAAATGCACTCTGGATTTTCTAACTTGCGTCAGCATATGCCAATGAATTGTCGGGCTAAGTTGCCTGGAAAAGGAATACAGCCAAAAGTACAAGCAGATATCAATCGAATTACAGCTATTTGGCGCGAGTGTCGGGAAAAATTTGCCAATGAAGGCGATCTGTTGTTTGGAACTTTTACAATTGCTGATGCCATGTTTGCGCCAGTAGCATCACGCTTTGTTACTTACGATGTCAAGCTAGATCCAATTTCATCGGCTTATGTAGAGCAGATTTATTTGCTCCCGGCTATGCAAGAGTTGCTGAAAGCGGCAAGTTTAGAATCAGAATATCTAGAACAAGAAGAAATTTACTAAGTTTTATTTTTTAGCAGCAGAATCAAAATGATTAGTAAAGAGCAGGCGGAACACTATAATTGGGGCAATCTCTGTGATGGCTGGCATCTTGTCAAGCAGCCAGAAGCACCCGCTTTTTTTAGCTGACGAGTGATTTGCCAAGAACATAAGGTAAGTATGCTCAACTGCCCAAGTAGCGCCATAAAAATGTTAAATACCCCAGCATTTTCAACGGCAGCAGAAGCAAAGACGGTAAATAACCATAAAGTTAAGCCGTTGGTAGGATCTCCAAAAAGTAAGCCAAGTATAAAGGGCGGCAAAGCAATTACCACCCCCAAGATGCCCGTTATCCAAAGTCCCTGTTTTTGAATTTGCATAAATGCAACTAATTGAGAAGTCGCGGCATAGACCATAATTAAGCTTAAACTCAGAACCAAAGCCATCAAAACTGATAATTTATCGCGCTCGTCTAATGCTATAAGAATCCAGGGAATTAAGATAATAGCTGTAATTGCGGTGTTAAGAGCGATCGCAACTATTGCTGGACTTTTTTCACCCCATACTAAATCTCGAACTAGAGATGAATTTAATAATCCCTTGGGGCTAAAGTGTTTTTGCTTTCTATATCGCGCCCAATCTTGTACAGCTTGTCTTTGAGGTGTAAGCGCAATAATTAAGCCGAAAAACAGCAGGAAGTTGTAAGCAAGTAAAATCTGAAAATGGTATATTAACCCAGATTTTTCGCCAAAAACAGCAAAGCCTAAAGCTACTACTTCAAAGCAAGCAACTAATAGATAACTTTGACGTTTACTAAATATGCTCTTACTAGGATTAGGAAAGCGGCGCTGCATAGCTTGCCAACTCCAATAGGTCCACAAACTGTAATTTAAGACCGAAATACTGACTACGCCTAGAATTCCTAGCCCTACAGGCAAGTTAAACCAGTGTAAATTTTGAATTTCTAATTGAGAGAACGAAATTGTCGGTTCGTTGCCAGTAGCTGAGATTAGATATTGAAGAATTAAAGCTGGAGAAAATACATTTAGCCAATCAAAAGGATCGCTTTCTATCCGTTTACGCAAAGCAAAGCAGAGGAATATTAAAACAGTACCACTCCCTAACCAAGCCTCAAATCCACTCAATACACTAGAACTAACTAAGCCAAATAGTAGGGAGAGGCTATAAAAAAATACGCAACTGGTTCCTAATACGCCGTAAAAGCTCAAAATCCGAATTAAAGGAATATGAGCAACTAATCCAGCCCCCAAATGCAAAGGTACAGCCAAAAGCGCGACTATATAGAGCAAAATCGGTACTCCTAAAATTTTGCCCCATAAAATACTTTGAGGCGATCGCGGACTCAAACGAATAAAGTTTAGCGTCCCTTTACGTTCTTCTTGAGCTAAGTTGTCAATTAATAGGTAAGTTCCGGCTACTAATAAACCAAATATGCCAATTAAGCTCAACAGTGAAGTACCCCAACTTGCTTCGCTGAAGTTGGGGCTTCCAACACAACTGGCAAGGGCGGTCTTATTCGCCTTTGGAGTTTCCCGTTTCAACAGCCGATGCCACGTTAGGTACTCATTTCTGAGTTCGGGACTAGACCCGATGATGGTCTTACTCCGCCTCCACAGGCAGTCGTCCCACTTCCTGAGACGAAAATATTTTGTTTTTTTGGTTTAGAACTTATGTATGAAAAGTTACGTTATTCGCCTTTCAAGTTCAGTGCAGTCTCTAGGGTTTTTATCTGCTCTGTAAGCGGTTCGCCGACTGCGGCTACGTCCTCTCTCCCGACTAGAGCTTTGGGTATATGTATAATCTCATACCTAGAAGTGAAAGTCAAGACTAATTGGAGACTAAGAGTCTCCCGCTATCCATCCCCTCCCTGCCTGCGGCGAGGAAGGGGAATTCCGCGAAATCCGGTTAAAAATAAGTCTAGCGACCATCTTTGCCAGTCAATAACCAAATTGCCCGCCGCATCTACAAGACATTTGCGAAAAGTCCTATCTTCAGGGGCTATACAGTAAGGACTGCTAGTAGGCAATACTTCTATAGAGTTTCTATCTAATGTTGCGCGTGGTACGCGCAGCAGAAAAGACATCAATAGTAAGAACTGACCTAGGATGGATATGGCTCCAGCTAAGATTAAGTTGCGCGGTTTGTGAGTCGTCCTTTGAGTTCTCTTAATAGTTGGGGATTCCAATCGCCTAGCGGATCGAGCCAGTCTAGTTTCAACATAAAAATTCTCTGTTTAGTTTGTTATTCGCGGCTTGGGAATATGCACTTAATCAAGATGGTTGTTTGTGACCGAGTTTGAGAAAAATAGTTTCTAAGTCTTCCTGACTGCAATGAAACTCTGTAATTGGGATGCCAGCATTAATCAAAGACTGCAATAATTTTGCACTATCAGTGCGATCGCCTATAAAGTAAACTCGCATACTATTTGTTTGTGGCACAAGTTCCCATTCTTCAATTAATGGATGCTCGATTAGTTGAGCTTTGAGAGTTTCTAAGTCTCCTAACGTTGATATAACAATCTGTTGGCGGCTTTGGCGTTGGTAAAGATCGGTTAGATTGCAGCTTTCTACCAAATAGCCTAACTCCATAATTCCTATCGAGGTACAAAGTTCTGCTAAGTCGCTAAGGACGTGAGAGGAAATCAATATCGTCATTCCAGCTTCTTGCAATACTTTAATAATTTCCCGAAATTGCTGTCGGGCGATGGGGTCTAGTCCAGAAACTGGCTCATCTAAAAGTAGTAAAATCGGTTCGTGAATAATGGTTCGAGCCAAACTAAGACGCTGTTTCATTCCCCGCGACAGCGAATGAATTTGACTATTGCGCTTGTATGTTAATTGAACAAGTTCTAATACTTCGTTTAGGCGCTGACGGCGACGAGGATTTTTTAATAGGTACAACCGGGCAAAATAATCTAGATAGTCCCAAACGCTCAGATCGTTATATAATGGGAAATCATCGGGTAAGTAGCCGAGATGACGCTTAAGTAAAGGGTTGCTTTGGTCTAACAATAAGCGATCGCCATTGATATAAATTTCGCCGTTAGTCGGTTCTTCCGCCGCCGCCAACATCCGAATTAGGGTAGTTTTTCCCGCACCGTTTGGTCCGATCAACCCATAAACTTCACCTACAGCTATTTCTAAGTCAACATCATTAACGGCAATATGGCGATCGAAGCGCTTAGTTATTCCACAAGTTTTGATTGCTAATTCCTTGGTCATAGGTGCAGAAACTGATAGCCGTTTTTTGGTCTAGCCTAGCCTGTACTTACTAACTTAGGTGTCGAGTTGCATAAATTGAAACAATAGATTAGACTTCTACACTGTTAGATGAGAGCAACCTTGTATGGAGATGCGCTGTCATCTGGGCGCGGGAAGAAACCTCAAGTTTACGAAACATCCTTTTGAGGGCTTGCTTGACAGAGTTTTCGGTAATCCAAAGTTCAACGCCAATTTCTGCATTTGTCCGTCCTTGAGCAACCAATTGAGCAATTTGGATTTCACGAGGAGTCAAGAAATCGCTTTCTAGCTTTTGTGGAGGTGGCGATCGTACTGTCGCAGCCCAAGTAGATAAATGCAAACATAGCGCGCTCAAGTCTGCTAGATTTTGAGCATCAAACGCAGGCATAACCTGTTCGCGGGTAAAACCTACAGCCCCAACTAATTGACCGCTACTGACAATAGGACCTGCCATAACGTGCCAGTGATCGGCGCGTGGACAAATCAGCCGCCAGGTTTTGGGAGATGCTAGTAAACCCTCATGTACGGGGGCATGACGCTCTACGAGATAACGCGCAACGGGATTGTATTCAACTGATAGTGCCAATTGCATTGTTTTATGGAGATTGCTATTGGCAGAAGAAAGCCGATCGAAGAAGAATACACCACAACGTTTTGCTTGAAAATACCCGCGCCCCGTTTCTACAACCTGCGATCGCAATTGATGTTCGTTTTTTGCTTGAGAAATCGCTTGAAATAATGGTTGCAGAATACTTGTCATAGTTGCCAAAGTGTACCCGATCGAGGACTGGGCTGAACAGGGTTACTAATCCTATTCTAGTTTTATTCCTAGTAAGCGCCATTAGGACAATTGATTTTATGACTGACTCACAAAAACCCATCATTATTGGCTTAGTAATTTATCCAGGCATGACGGCACTCGATATTGTGGGACCCCAACAAGTTTTTAGCGCCCTCCCTGGTGTCAAAATTCATCGCCTCTGGAAAACGCTAGACCCGATTGAAACCGATGATGGAATGGTGATTTTGCCAGATACCACTTTTGAAGCTTGTCCGCCCTTAGACGTTATCTGTATCGGCGGCGGCTTAGGACAAAGGGCAGTAGTAGACGATCCAAAAGTGCTTGAATTTCTCCAGAAGCAAGGTAGCACCGCAAAGTTTGTTGCCTCTGTGTGTGGAGGTGCTGAGTTTTTGGCAAAAGCAGGACTGCTACAAGGCTATCGAGCCACGACTCACTGGATAGCACGGGAACAACTGGCACAATTGGGAGTTGAAGTCGGAACAGAGCGAGTTGTAATTGACCGAAATCGCATTACAGGCGGGGGTGTTACGGCAGGCATTGATTTTGGTCTAACGATTGCTGGCATACTTTGTGGTGAGGAAATCGCCAAACTCGCACAACTAATGTTGGAGTACGATCCAGCCCCTCCCTTCGATGTAGGTTCACCCGAAAAAGCAGGGGCGGATTTAGTGCATAAGGCGATGTCCTATGCTACGGGGACATTGGGTTTAGAAGTAAAGTAGGCAGTTTAATATGACCGCAAATTCAGAAATTGAGCGCACTTCCACCCATTGGGTACAAATTGGTTTTTACGCAACTTCAATCGTCTTTAACCTCTGCTTGATTGCTCAGTTATTAACGGTTGGAGTTGCCTACTTCAACGATCCTGCATGGTGGAATATTCATGTTTGGCTAGTGCGAGGGTACAGTGGATTAACCTTAATATTACTGGGATGGGCGTTTGTTGCTCCTTTCTCAAACAAAGTGCGATCGCTCACTGTCAGTCTACCTGTGCTGCTTGGGCTACAATTTGCCAGCATTCATCTCAAGACTCCTTTCCACCTAGAGGTACTCCATCCTCTGATTGGATTCACGTTACTCTATGTTTCTTCAAGCCTTGTTCATCGTGTATCGTGTAGTTTATCGTCCAAACATATTGGGGCTGAGGCAGCTTGAGCCGTAGAAATGGTGCGATCGCAATTGATGTTCGTCTTTTGCTTGAGAAACCGCCTGAAATAATGGTTGGAGAAGAATTGTCATAATTGCCAAAGTGTACCCGCTCGAGGACTGGGCTGAGTAGGGCTATTAGTCTTATTTTAGCTTTAGTCCTCTAACGCACCAAAATCTATGTCTCAGTATGCTCATCCTGAAGTTTTAGTCGATACTCAATGGCTTGCAAGTCGGTTGGGCGCTTTTAATATCCGAGTGGTAGAAGTAGATACCAGCCCAGAGTTATACAAAAATGCTTATATTCCTGGAGCAGTTTTTTGGAATATTTTTGCTGGCTTACTACTGCCAAATCTAAGCATAAATCTCGATCCAGTTTCTTACTTTAAACGTTGATGGAACTTTCAAGTCGATGGATCAATTGCAGGCACTTTATAGCAGCAAAGGAATTACAGCAAATAAACAAGTCTTTCCCTACTGTGCTATTGGTGGGCGCTCTGGTTATACCTGGTTTGTGCTGAAATACTTGCTCGGTTATCCAAGGATTCGTAACTACGATGGTTCTTGGAACCAATGGAGCCGCATTCCCGATGCTCCGGTAGAGAAGTAAGCTGCTAGAAGTTTGTCACAATAAATAGAGCGATCGCACCTTAATTTAATTCATTTCATGACAACTTCTACCTCTATTCTCTCAAATACCACAACTAAAACTTGGACTTGGCAAGGGTTTCCAATTTGTTACCAAGCCCAAGGCGATCGAGGACCTGCGATCGTTCTAATTCATGGCTTTGGCGCTTCGTGGTGGCACTGGCGGCACAATATACCTGTACTAGCTCAATTTGCCCGCGTGTATGCGATCGATTTAATTGGCTTTGGCGCTTCAGCTAAGCCAATTCCGGGCGAACTAAAACCAGGCGAACAAGTGCCTTACTCCTTTGAAACTTGGGGACGGCAAATTGCTGATTTTTGCACTGAAGTTGTCGGCGAACCAGTTTTTTTAGTTGGTAACTCTATTGGTTGTATTGCTGCAATGCAAGCGGCGGTATACGCACCAGATAAAACTTTGGGAGTTGCTTTACTCAATTGTTCTTTGAGACTGCTGCACGATCGCAAACGCCAAAATTTACCTTGGTATCGCCGTTTTGGAGCGCCTTTAGTCCAAAAACTTTTATCGATTCAACCTATCAGTCAGTTTTTTTTCAATCAATTAGCTAAGCCGCAGACAGTACGCAAGATCTTGTTGCAAGCTTACGCCCACCCGGAAGCTGTAACCGATGAATTGGTAGATATTTTGATGGCTCCAGCCCGCGATGCTGGGGCATTAGCCGTATTTGTTGCTTTTACGGCTTACGGTCAAGGTCCTTTGCCTGAAGACTTGTTAGCAGTGCTGCCATGCCCAGCTATTATGCTGTGGGGAACTGCTGACCCTTGGGAACCAGTGGATTTGGGCAGAGAATTAGCTAAGTTTCCCCAAGTCCAAAAGTTTATTCCTCTAGAAGGTGTAGGGCATTGTCCCCAAGATGAAGTGCCAGAATTGGTTAATCCAATTTTGCAGGCATGGATTGAAGAAAATTCCCCCTAAATAACCAACATAAATTTATTGCTTAAGCTGTTCTTGTTTTTTCAGCCAGTCTTGTCCTAGTTGAATTGTGATGTCAGATTGGAGATTGCCTGTACTTTCTACGCGCACTTCACCGACATTTAGCGCTTGACGAATTGTTTGAGCGCTATTGTCATCGCCTTGCTGGGCGACAATATGAGTTACATCCAAGGGTTCGCTCCAGCGTCTTGCCACGTATACATTCCGGTAGCCAGCTTCCGCTAGAGAATTTACCAATGATTGGACTGCTCCATCATTCCCTGTGCTATCTTGAATTGCTACTCTTAATCTTGCTGGATCTATCTCCGCTTGCATTCCTTCAGCCGGAACTTTGAAATACTGAGTCATCATCATCGCAATGCGATCGCTATCGGGTAGCCAGTAACTGGCGCTATATTCTCTCGGTTCGCTAAAACGTCCTGGTACTAGCAACATTTGCACATCAGAGCGTTTCGTCTGTACGCCAAACCCTACTAACGCCATTAGTTCCTGGACGGTCAAATTAGTATCAATGTGCGATTGAATTACCTCTAACATTTTGGGAACGCGGGTCACGGTGGTAGGGTTTAATGCTTGTTCCATTAAAGACCGCATCAATATTTGCTGCCGTTGAATGCGCCCAATATCACCATTTTCGTCGTAACGAAAGCGCAGAAATTGTAATGCTTGGTTGCCATTTAGGTGCTGTTTTCCGGCTTTGAGGTTGATGTACAAGTGTTGGCTATCGTCTTGATACTTCATATCTTTGGGAACGTAAACTGTTACCCCACCTAAAGCATCAACTAACTTTTCTATACCTTGGACGTTGATTCTGACATAGCGATCAATAGGTGCGCCGTTTAGTAGTTCGCTAGTAGCTTGAGCGCTAAGGGCAGGACCGCCGCGATAGTTGGCTGAGTTAATTTTGTTAAAGCTGTGTCCTTCTACAGCTACGCGGGTATCTCTTGGAATTGAAAGTACGGCTAATTTTTTGGTTGCCGGATCGAAACGCAGCAACAACATTGTGTCGGAAAGCCCTTCAAAAGAGTTAATTGTGGCGTGATAGCCCAACTTGTCGCTACCAGGAGGAGGATTGTTCACGTCTGAGGTGAGGACTTTTACACCCAAAACTAAAATATTTACTGGGCGAGTTAGTTCCGAAAGCTTCAAACCACCGCGAGATATGCGATCGCCTTTACCAAATATTGCTTCTTGTTCGGGGCTAAGTTCTGCTTGCATCAAGGGTTTACTTGATAAAGAAACTGCAAGCAGCGCTCCGGCGGTGGCTGATATCATTGCTACACCCGTTAAACCTGCCCAAAACCACAACCAACGACCAGTCTCGGAACGACGAGAGGATTTTTTAATTGCTTTTGTGGAACTTATCGAAGGAGACTTTCGCTCAGAATGTTTTTGAACTGCCACGGACTTCCTCACACTTAAATTAACACCAAAAATAATTACACTCAATGAAAGCGACCTTTTCAGCATTTAGCGAATAATTATTGACTAAATATGCCAAATAGACAATCTTTAGCCGTCAGCCGCCCTACTTATTACAAAATTCAACGGTCAAGGATAAAGTTTACTCGGATTATATTTAACTAGCAAACTGCATTTTTACGTAAAATGCAGGGGAAGGTATAATTTTTTGGTTTCAATTTTTAGGATAGGTATTTATCTAATTGCTTTGCCAAATTGCTAAACCCTGGCAAGCGCACGGATTTACGCTTATAAAGGCGCACCATTAACAAAATACTGACTAAAAAGTAGCCTGAAGTTAAAAAAGTATTTAATATTAATAGCCGCAGCGATAAAAATTCTGAAGTTTCTGCTCCCATTCCTAGCAATAAATAACCAATTAACCAACTACCTGCTAAGGTTACAGACAAACGACTGACTTTCAATTGTTCCGCTCCGGCAGCAGAATTGCCAGCTTTTTCACCCTGGTAGAGCGTCCATGAAGCCGGAAAAAAACCAAGGACTGGGATTAAATAGAAAAATAGCTGTAAATGATTAAGGTCTAAATTGTCTGTTGGTTCAACATTTTTCATATTGTCTGCGAAAATCCCGAACTAGAGGGATGAGTTTAAGAGGTGAATTTAGAGATAATGTAACCGCTTGAGCAAATTCGATTGTATTTTATCCGGCAGTAGGCAAATGCAGAAACGCATAATACTTGGATGGTGGCATGGAATGACCCTAGGAGGGCGATTAACTGCGATCGCTCTTGTAGCTCCTCTAATCGTACTTAATGCTTGGGCAGTTTCTTCGATATTCAATTATTTCAACTCGCTAATTGTAATTTTAGTGGCAGCCTCTCTACTAGCATTTTTGCTCAATTATCCGGTGAGCTGGATGGAGAGCAAGGGCGCTAAACGAGAACAAGTAGCTATTTTGGTGTTTTTGGCAGCTTTATCAATTTTGCTGGCTTTGGGGGTAACTTTAGTGCCGCTTGTACTTACCCAAGCTCAACAGTTGGTAATTCGTTTGCCAGAGTGGATTGATTCGGGACGCTATCAGTTACTATTATTGAATCAATGGGCAGACAATCAAGGTTTCCCCCTCAACCTCGATGCGCTATTGGTACAAATTAATGATCGCCTCAAAGGACAACTGCAAGCAATCGCATCTCAAGTATTAAATCTGGCGGTACTTACGGTTACTAGCTTGCTAGATTTTGTATTGACGATGGTTCTAGCTTTTTATTTGTTGCAGCATGGCGACAGTTTGTGGCAAAGTTTAATCGAATGGCTCCCAGCTAAAATTCGCCAACCGTTTTCTCAAACTTTACGGCTGAGCTTTCAAAATTTCTTTATTGGACAGCTAATTTTTGGCACTTGCATGGCTTTTGCCTTAATTCCTACCTTTTTGTGGCTAAAGGTTCCTTTTGGGTTGCTATTTGGCTTAACCATAGGCATTATGGCACTAATTCCGTTTGGGGGGACCGTAGGAATTATTGCTACTACTCTATTAGTTGCCTTGCAAGATTTTTGGTTGGGTTCGCGGGTATTAATTGCGGCGGTAATTGTCCAGCAAATTCTCGAAAACTTGGTTGCTCCCCGGATTTTGGGTAGTGTTACGGGCTTAAATCCTGTATGGATATTGATATCTGTGTTAACAGGGGCAAGAGTCGGAGGACTATTAGGGGTAATTGTAGCTGTGCCTACGGCGGTAGTAATTAAAACAGCCTTAAGTGCCATACGCGGGCGCAATAATGCCACAGGAGAAGCATCAATCGCCACAGATACAAGTTTATTAGAGCCAGAAACTAATGATACAACTCAAACTACCGTTGAAGTAGTGCAACCGCAGCTTAAAAAATTAGCGACGGATTAATTGTTAGAGGCGATCGCGCGATTGCTGCTGAATAGAAGATGGCGGTTGAATAAATAAGGAGGAAGAAGTAGTATCAAGCTTTGAGTATCCAGCGACAGAAAAGCTTAGCATCACTACGCTGGCGGCAGATAGTGCGTACCGTCTTCCTAACCGAGTTGCATAGCGTCGCAGCTTAAAACTTGCCTTTTGACTGGAGGGTTGCTGATTCATAAGTACCTTGTTTACTCTAGAAAATCTAAGTTAAGGCGATGAGTGTTGCTAATAGTCAAGACTTTACTATGGCACTATCCATGAGGCGATCGCGCCTTAGTTACTATTTTGGTAACAGGATTATTTGATTTTTTTAGCGCGTCCACCAAGCAAGAGCGTAAGGTTGATAGGCTTTGTTGACTTGTTGAGAAAATTGGACGCGGATTTTGTATTTGCCTGGACGCGGAACCGGGCAGAAAATATGCTCTACACTATCAACTTTGCTAATAGACTTGCAGATACTAGGCACATTTTTGGATTCGGTGCTAACTAAGTAAAGGTCTAAGTTATTTAAACCGTGATCGCGAAAAACCTCTTTGAGATCGTACTGTGCGTTTTTATTGGGATCATTTAGCTCGACCAACCGATTCCAAACTAGAGTTAATGCCACAAAACTACCTTGAACCAAAGGTTTAGCTAATACATATTCTTGAACGGAATTGGCGTTAATGTTACCGTAATCCCAGCCAATTGCTGGCACAACTGCCTTTGGTTTCGATTCTCCTGGGCTAAATTGTTGGTAAGCGCGAAAGGCGTTGAGTTGCCCGGTTCCCATTTGAGCGTGGAGAGGAATTTGAGGGTCGGTGTAAGCATCCGAGCTAGTCCAATCTTGATTTTGCTTATCAATAATTGTCTTAGTCATTGCCAGGCGCAAATAGTCGCCTCTATCCTGTATTTTGTCGGCAGAATTGAGCATTACAGCTTTCATTACTTCTTGGCGACGAGAATTCAAGCTCCAATTATTTCTTTTGACACGCAATTGTTTATCGCCGTATTCCTGTAATAAGGCAACTGTTGCCGTTACGTGTGGGGCGGCAAAACTTGTACCCGTTACTTTTGTAACTTTACCGTTGGGGTTGAGTAAAAAAATATTGCTTCCTGGTGCTACGAGGCCAATCGCGCGACGAATGCCCTGGTTTACTTCTTTGCCATTTAGCCGCCCTTTTATCCCGACTCTGGTGTCGCTCAAATTAGAAACATCTACCTTATTAAAAATTCCTGCTCTGCGACTGCTAAAAGCAACATTAATGCCGTTGTAATTATCTGTAGGAATAGGAATACCCCCCTTCCCTTGATTGCCAGCGATCGCGTACAAGACGTTGTGGAAGCGACTAGACCAGTCAATACACTGAGTCAATAACGCATTACCATCTAAACGAGCATTTAATCTAGGATCTCGCTCTAAAGTTTCGCCAAAGCTAATGTTGATAGCCCGAACATCGCCGCTATTTTGCATGGCTACGTGCTGGGTAGACAAGCATTCTTCGGGTTGACCTGCAGTTTTGAGGGAACCAACCGCTCCAGAATACAGCCTTGCTTCTGGTGCTACGCCGCGAATAGCTTTATCAGAACTAATCATGACGCTGGCAACGTTTTCGGCGTGGGGATCTAAGTTACTATTTGCTTTGGCTGGGCGATCGCGTAAAAATACTCCTGCTAATGCGATCGCTCGATTTCCCGATACGGCTTTATCTAGTCCATACTGTCCGGGACGACCGATTTCTACTTGTCCGATACTAATTTTGCGACCAACTAAATTGTAAGGAAATTGGTGCAAGCGCAAAGCATCAATTCCCGATTTGCCGATCGATGTATCTTGTAGCGCCAAAACTGGGCTACTCAGCCCAAACGCACTCAATCCCCCAATTGTCCACGCCAGTTGTTTTATCATCCGATCTCAACACAAGTCTTTGCACCCAAACACTTAATTTTAATTGTTTTTAGATGAGGAACAGCAACTTTGACTACGTTAGTGGAAGCCGTCGCCCAATGTTAAAATGTTTATAACTGAGGACTTAGGAGAACTAATCTATGACTAATGCGCCATCGCCCAAACCAATTGTAATTGCTCCATCTATCCTATCTGCTGATTTTAGCCGTTTGGGAGATGAAATTAGAGCGATAGATGCCGCCGGAGCCGATTGGATTCACGTTGATGTCATGGATGGTCGATTTGTCCCAAATATTACCATTGGTCCATTAATCGTTGAGGCAATTCGTCCAGTTACCAAAAAGCCTTTAGATGTCCACTTGATGATTGTGGAACCCGAAAAGTATGTAGAAGATTTCGCCAAAGCTGGAGCAGATCATATCTACGTCCACGCCGAACACAATGCGTCTCCTCACTTACATCGCACTTTAGGACAAATTAAAGAACTCGGCAAAAAAGCTGGGGTGGTACTTAATCCTGGTTCGCCTTTAGAGTTGATTGATTACGTTCTAGAATTATGCGATTTAGTCTTGATCATGAGTGTAAACCCTGGTTTTGGCGGTCAAAGCTTTATTCCTGGCGTACTTCCCAAAATTCGCAAGTTGCGCGCTATGTGTGACGAGCGCGGCTTAGATCCTTGGATTGAAGTAGATGGCGGTTTGAAAGTTAATAATACTTGGCAAGTAATTGAAGCGGGTGCAAATGCGATCGTTGCAGGTTCGGCGGTATTCAATGCGCCCGATTATGCAGAAGCAATTAAGGGTATTCGCAATAGCAAGCGTCCTTCCCCAGAACTTGCAGCCGTTGGTAGTCTTAAATAAGAAAGGATATTTTACAGGTTCAGGGGTGTGTGCTTCAAGGGCAAGCCACACCCACTGCCAATTGCTAGTAACCGTCTACATCTGTACCGTTAGATTTTTACTTTTTTGGCACTTCTGAATCCGACACATTAAGAACAGGATTTTGGGTAAAGAAACCCCTGGACATAATTTTAAAACTCGCTCGGTGAACGTTCATAATTGGCCATTCTTCTGGTCGGGGGATATGGGTAACTCCCATCGTGTACCAGACAACGAGATCCTTTCCATCTAAGGATTCGTTATCATTTACCCATTGAGGCAAACCTTGGTCGGGTAAACCTTGATTGGGATAGTCTCCGGCGGCATAAAGTTCATCTGGCTTATACTGTGTGACCCAAAGATGATGATTTGCAAATTGTCCTCGATGACGCACATTAGAATCAGCTAGGGGATAAAAGACGCTATTCTCGCCTGGCATGAGCAGATAAGAAATGGCTCCACCCAAAGCATTTTTCTTAGTAGCATTCTCAATCATCCACGAACGACTTTCGGCAAGGTTCATATCCCGTACGGCTAACGATTCGCTTGAGAGCGGAATTTCTTCCATTTTGAAGGCGTTAGATTGGGGATTTGACTCACTTTTGGGCAAGACCGCCACTTTCATTTCTGTCACCCGATTTGCAGTTCCATCAACATCAAAATCTAGACGGAAATTAATGAAATGTTGGTGATTAATCGCTAAAACATTAGGAGCTACCAATTGACCAAATTGGTTGCCATCCTGTCCGGCGGTGACTGCTTCTGTGCCTTTAACTAGCATAATCCCCGTTAGATCGGTTTGGACTTCTAGGGTTCCATCTTCACGAAAAACCCAGTTAATACCATAATCATAATTCCCGATCGCTGCTACTGTAGTTAAGACTAATTCTCGACTGCGATGCCCTTCATAAGTTTCCGTATTAGCATCATAATGTCTCCAGAGAATACCAGCATCCTTTTCATAGATGGCAATTAAATCCTTGCCTACCGCCGGGCTACCCGCATCATCAGCAAATAACGCATCCAACAGCAGCGCATTTACTGGTACATCTTTGCCCTTGGTTAAAGTCGTCGAAAGCCGACCATAGCGATATTCTCCTACATCAAAGGCACTTCTGACAGCCCAAGATGGTGAAGTATCTGCGTAAGGGACGACCATTTCTGATAATCCTGCTCGATAGAGAATTGGACGAACTTTGCCCTTATCGTTGTAAGACACCTGATATAAGGTCAAACCTTCCCTAGGATGCATGAGATAGCGAAACTTCCAATTTTGCCAAGTAACTTCATTTTTGTTGACTTTAAAAGTCACTCCTTGGGGTTGCTGAATCTGTAGAAGTTTAGGCGCAGGTTGTAATGGTTTTAGTGAAGCTGGATCGTAATCAAAATTCGTTTTAGAAAAGGGAACAACCCCACGATCGACTACTTCAACCACTTTTTTGTTATTTAAATCAATGACGATCACCAAGCCTTCAACAGGAGAACCATAGTAATTCGTCCGCTTTTTGTCTTTGTAGTAAGTCACGCCCCGCATTAATCGCTTACCAGAGGCTATTTCTTGCTCGCTCATTAGCCCCATTGCCCAACCGTCAACCACCACACTCTCTAAGTCGGTAATTCCGCGTTTTTTCATAGCTGCTTGCCAACGTGGATCGGTTTTGGCTAAGGTTGATAGAACTTCATAATCATCATCAACTAAGGCTGGTTGTCCATCAGAGACTTCTTTCCAAGACGAAATACTAGCTTTTTTGAGATCGACGATGGCTTCATAGGTTTTATTCTTAGCAGGTTCTAAGACGACAACAAAGGCTTCACGGGCGATAGGATTACCGATTTTAAAATCCAAGACCTTTGCTTTATCTGGATCTCGTAGGGATAGATTGGGAAATACCACGCGATCGCTTAAAGATTTTTCTTTTTTGAGGACGGTTACAGCCGTCTTAATCTCTGCCGCAGTTAAGGGTTCAAGGGGATGGGTAATCTGAGATGGTTTATCGATTTGGGGCGATTGAGCTAGGATTTGACTAGCCATTATCAGCGCGATCGCAACAGGTAAGAAGATAAATCTCAACCCTTGCAGCCATCTTATTTTTTTCATACTTTGAGAACTTACTTTGATGGTTAAACTGAGCAGTTGACCTATTATCAACGAATTTGCTGCCTATAGCGAGATTTTTTCAGAGTCAGAAAAATTTATCTTGCTCTAAAAAACCAGAAAACCATATTAGAGCTAAGCGTTGCTAAATTTTTAGCGTAAATAATGATCGATGCGCGATCCAAAAACCGCCGTTACAACTGCTAGTCTGGTTGCAAAAACTCACACATTTAATCAGTCACACCCGGCGCTATTTGGTATTGCAGCGATCGCTATTGATAAATTGCTACAACTTCAAGATTATCCATTCTTATACCAATTCTTTATGAAGCTGCGCTAAATAAAGCTTCAAGGATGAAATTGTAAGAAGTGAGAGAAGCAATCGTCTCAGGAGTGATGGCAAGGAGTGCATCAGTTAACTTCTGCTGTAGTTGTGGGA